>JAICKZ010000106.1 GCA_025927665.1 Steroidobacteraceae bacterium
AATCGTCTCCCATGTGATGGATTTGAACATCCGCATCTTGATTGACCTGTAATGACCCAGGACCACCACTTATTCCACAAGCAATCAGGCAACCGAATCCGTTTGCTCGTCCAGAGCTCAAGTCTGACTGCACAAAATACATCAAAAAACTAAATTGAATGTCCAATTACCGAAACGACGCTCACACGAAATTCACACCATTCTCAAAAACCGTGTATCGGTATCAAAATAATCAGGTCGTTGTAGCGGGACGTATCTAGTAATATCAACGTTTACTTTGGGTAGAGAAGCGTTGACTTTGATCGGTGACCTTGAAATGTTGAAAGTTCGGTAAGTTTTCGTATGAACCGGGTACGGGGTTTTGGATACTAACGAAGCGCTTGCCGAGGTACTCAAATAACATAATTAATTCGAATCGTGTGTCATGTTGGGGCGTTTTCTAGTCACAGTAAATATAGCCTACGACGAGAGATCCGTTAGTAACTTCAGTTTTTGAGAAGAAAGAAAGTATGTCGATGATTGAACGTGATACGAAAGCACGCTGGCGATATCGATTTGGTAGTGTGGAATTCGACGAAGTACGCTTTGAATTACGCGTGGCAGGCTCGATCGTTCCTGTGGAACGCAAGCCGCTCGAAGTGCTGGCGTTGTTGCTAACGCATGCCGGCGAAGTAGTCACTAAAGAAGAATTGCTAACACAGGTATGGGCGGGACGCCCCACAGTCGACACGGTGATTACCAATGCACTTACTAAATTGCGTGGTGCACTGGGCGAGGACAATGCAGCACAGATTGTGACGCAACCACGGGTGGGTTATCGCCTCGTTGGTCCAATTGAGCGCATGGCGACGCGCTGTGTAATGACCAGCAGCATTGAACTTAGCAAGGATAACTTGGTTCCATTACGTCCCAACTTTCAACTTAACTCCTTGCTGAGTGCTTCGAAAAAAAATGAAGTGTGGCTTGCTCACCATCACAAAACCGGGGAACAGCGTGTTTATAAATTTGCGCAGGACGGCGAGCATCTCAGTAGTTTGAAACGCGAAGTCACGCTCTATCGGTTGCTTCAAAAAAGTCTTGGTACACGTAGTGACATGGTGCGTGTCTTTGATTGGAATTTCGAAACAGCCCCTTTTTTTATTGAATGTGAATATGGTGGCGAGGACTTGCAAACATGGTCAGAAGATTCTGCCACTTTACAATCATTCACACTGCAGCAGCGCATCGATCTATTTATTCAAATCGCCACCGTGGTGGCCGCTGCTCATGATGTAGGTGTGCTGCACAAAGATCTCAAGCCCACCAATGTGTTGATTACATCCGAAGGCGATATCTGGCGTGTTCGTCTTACCGACTTTGGTAGTGGTCGTGTGCTGGACCCGCAGCGGCTTGCTGATTTGGGTATTACGCAACTGGGATTGACCATGACGGCAATGGATAGAAGCGATAACTCAGGTACGTTGTTCTATTTGGCTCCGGAGCTGCTGGCGCAGCAAGCGCCGACTAT
Source organism: Steroidobacteraceae bacterium (assembly GCA_025927665.1). Taxonomy (GTDB): domain Bacteria; phylum Pseudomonadota; class Gammaproteobacteria; order Steroidobacterales; family Steroidobacteraceae; genus CAILZL01. The sequence goes on from JAICKZ010000106.1 coordinate 1,508, forward strand.
TCAAAGCGATGTTTATGCATTGGGTATGATGTTGTATCAATTGGTGGTGGGAAATCTGCATAAGCCAATGACATTTGGTTGGGAACGAGAGATTACAGATGAATTACTTCGTGATGATATTCGTGCTGCTACGGAGGGCAATCCCGCTCATCGTCTGAGCAGTGTATATGCACTCATCGAACGGTTACGTACACTCGATGCACGTCATCATCGCTTACAGCAAGAACAACAGTCACAACTCATAGTCGATCAGGCTCGCGAGACATTACGTGTTGCCCAAGTCAGACGGCCGTGGATGATTGCGGCTGGCGCAGCCGGAATCTTGTTCTTATTAGGCTTTGCTGCCAGCTCCTGGCTTTATGTACGTGCGACTCATGTCCAACATCAGTTGCTTCAATCACAAGCTCAGACTTTGCAGCAAGCAACACGTATCGAAGCCATCAACGAGTTTTGGAACAACGATGTGCTTGGCGTTGCCGATCCGTTTACGGCCGGTGCTACACAGCAACGTACCATCAAGGATGTAATGGCCGCTGCGGCCAATAACATCAATGGCAGATTCACTGGCGATCCGCTGACCGAAGCTGCAATTAGAATGAAACTGGGTGATATCTTCAGCAACATGGCAGATGGTGTTGCTGCGGAATCTCAATGGCGACGCGTGTTAACCGTGTTGACCTCAACGGGCGATACAACATCGCCACAACTTGTACAAAGCCATTATGGATTAGCACAAGCACTGCTATTGCAATCAAAGTTTGATCAAGTGGCAGCTGAACTCAACAATGCAGATCGCTTGCGAATGCAATATGCGGTAAGCGATCCGCAAACCGAGGCGATAGCCCACCGTACTTGGGGAAATTATTTTTATACCCTGCAACAACCCAGTTCCGCTATTCCGCATTATGAACAAGCATTGCAATTACTACATGCGCAGTCTTCGCCAGATCTGCATGCGATCGATTATGTGCGAATGTATCTAGGTGATGCTTACGTAACAGTGAATCAATTTAGGAAAGCTGAACAGCTGCTCCATGATTTGGTGGAGGATATAAAACTGCGGCATAACCCAAGCGAATTGATGCTGGCGAAAGCCAAGATGATCTACGGTCAATCACTGCTTTTCCAGCACCAATATCGGGCTGCCGAGCCTTTGATTGAACAAAGCTATCAAACTATATTGGCCCAATTGGGTGCAACGAATAATCTCACTATTAGTGCCTTGACTGTTCGCTGCGAATTGTATTCGATGACAAAACGGTTAGAAAAATCCTCGCAATGTACACAAAGGAGTTACGAATTGACACGCGCCAATAATGGTGACCAACATATTTTCACACTTATTGCATTAGTGAATGTGGGTATATCTCAGTATTCTCTTAATCGTTATGTGGCCGCCATCCAGTCATTCGAATCCGCACGCGCGGTGATGATACATACCATCGGTCCCAATAGTCCCGCGACACAATCGACCGATTTTTACTTGGCACGTTGTTTACTGAAGTTGCATCAAATTGATCGAGCTCAGGTCCTTGTGCAGCCATTGGACGCCAAGGTGCTTGAAGAAGCTGAACCCGGAGCGCCTTGGGCATTACGTATACAGCTGTTGCGGGGAATGGTGTTATTCAATCAGGGTAAACGCAGTGAGGCACTGCCACTCTTACAAGCGGCAGCTCAATTGCAAGATGATGCAGATCCCACCGATACCATCCTGCAAGAAGCAAGACAATCATTACATCGGATGGTGGCGCTATGATCCAAATTCAATAATTGTATTCGAGTAAGACGTCGCGAGAAGAATTTCGGATATAGTTTACATTTCAAGATAGTTCACGTCCTCCGTGATCCATAAAATTTATGCATCGGGACAATAAAGTACTGCAACTCATGGTTGATTGCATCAACTATGTCATCGTGTCAATTCACTAAAATTTGGATTTGAACTTGTTCCATACACCTGTTGGCTTAGGTGTTTCTTGCCGCTTTGGCGGTGGTTTCTTGTGCACCAAAGCTGGATGAGCCGCTGCGGTACGATCGGTACGCGGTTTAACCGGACCATCAGAGTTATAAGGATTAAAACCAGTATCTTCCTTTGATTTTGTCTTGATGTTTGATTTGTTGCCGATAGTAGGTACTGGCTGTGTACTCGCCAGGCTAAGTTCCGGCGCTTCCAATTTTTTTAAACGTTGTGTTGAGACATCTTGTTCAAACACACCCGTTGATGTTTGCCATTCCCAAACGGGGTTACCTTTTGCATCAAAAGCAACACGACCTGATTTGTCGGCTGAGTCACTATCATTCGGTTGACGCTGCTTATCGGCCGCGGACGCACGATGCGTCGCTGCGGCTTTGCTTGATATGCCGAGCGAATCAGATCGCGTTGCACCATCGGATACTTTGCTGGGTGGTGCGTTATTCCGATACTTAGAAGTGCTCATATATAACAAAATTATCGGATCACTAAAAAAATCCTTAAATTCCTTTGCGAGTACCATAGCGCAAAATATGTCACGTGAAAAATTTCCACATCAAAATTGAGTATTTGCACCAATCTTACTTGAATGAAACTGTGATAGCCCACACACTTGGTTAATCACAATTTTATTGCGAGTCTCCGTGAGTTCTCATTCCACTGGTAAATCTCCATCCACGCTGACTGGTTCCGTCTCTGGTTTCGCTGGAGTATTTTCCTATAGCCGGCGGGCAATGCAATTAGTATGGACCACCAGTCGGCCGCTTAGTGCAGCGCTTGCTGTCTTAACGATGATTGCAGGTACGCTGCCAGCCAGCATCGCATTTGTCGGTGCGCATATTGTCGATGCTGTTTTGCAAGCGATGCGCAGCGCTGATCACGATGCTCAACAAGTATTGCAATGGGTGATATTGGAAGGCGGACTGGTTGTGATGCTGGCCGGTGCACAACGCGGACTGTCACTATGTCAATCATTATTGCGTGCGCAATTGGGACAACGTGTCAATGTGATGATCCTGGAGAAAGCATTGACCTTGCAACTTGCACAGTTTGAAGATTCAGAATTTTACGACAAGCTCACGCGCGCACGACGTGAAGCTTCGCAGCGACCTTTATCACTTGTGATGCGCACGTTTGGATTGTTGCAAAATTTAATTTCACTCATCAGCTATGCAACTCTGCTGATTCATTTTTCGGTATGGGCATTGGTGATTTTATTATGTGCCGGTCTGCCTGCTTTTATTGCCGAAGCCAAATTTTCTGGCGATGCGTTTCGCTTATTTCGCTGGCGGTCACCCGAGACACGCATGCAAACTTATTTGGAAGCTGTGGTCGCACGCGAGGATCACGCCAAGGAAGTAAAGTTATTTGAACTAGGTTCGTTGCTATTGAATCGATATAAACAAATTTTTTACAAACTATACGGTGAAGATCGCGACCTCACCATTCGCCGTGATACCTGGGGCTTTTTTCTTGGTTTGGCAGGAACCATTGCGTTGTATAGCGCCTATGCATGGATTGCCTTGAGTGCGGTTGCGACACGCATCACGCTGGGACAAATGACCATGTATTTGATGTTGTTTCGTCAAGGACAATCAGCGGTGTCTGCGAGCTTGTCTGCAGTAAGTGGATTGTATGAAGACAACTTATATCTTTCCACCTTGTACGAATATTTAGAGACGCCCGTTGCCAAGTCAAATGGTTATGCGTTGCAAGGAAGTGTTCAACACGATGGCATTCGTTTCGAAAATGTTAGCTTTACGTATCCAGGCACGGAGCAACCTGCGTTGCAGGACATCAATTTGCATATCAAGCCCGGTGAATCGTTGGCTTTGGTTGGCGAAAATGGTTCCGGAAAAACCACTTTAATAAAATTATTAACTCGCTTGTACACACCGACTAACGGACGCATCTTGCTGGATGGAACTGATTTACAACAGTGGGATGAAAGTGCTTTACGTCAACGTATTGGCGTCATCTTCCAAGATTTCGCTCGTTATCAATTATTACTTGGTGAGAATATTGGTGCAGGTGATGTGCAGAATTTCGATAACGAAGCGCGCTGGCGTACTGCCGCTGCACAAGGCATGGCGGCTTCAATTATCGAAGCCTTGCCTGCAGGATATCAAACACAGCTTGGCAAATGGTTTAAGGATGGTCGTGAGCTTAGCGGTGGGCAATGGCAGAAGATTGCTTTATCGCGTGCCTTTATGCGTTCGCGTGCCGATATCTTGGTATTAGATGAACCTACCGCCGCAATGGATGCCGCGGCCGAAGCACAGATCTTCGAACATTTTCAGACATTGACGCGCGATCGCATTGCGATTCTCATCTCACATCGTTTTTCAACTGTGCGCATGGCGGATCAGATTATTGTTATTCGCAATGGCCGCATCATTGAACATGGCGATCATAATCAGCTGATGCAATTGGGCGAGCATTATGCGCATTTGTTTTCGTTGCAAGCGCGAGGTTATCAATGATCCAATTTTAGTAGTAGATATAATTCGTTAATCATATGAATAGTCAAAATCCGCGCGGTAATTCCTGTTGCAGTTCATAACACATCAGCGCCAAAAAAATAACCAAACCAAGATAAATAAGTCCATAGCTCAACTTTGTTTCCATACTCGCAATATGATAAGCGCGTTCTTCTTCGGTTTCTTCACCACGCATGGCGTGCCATACATGTGGCAGTGCCATCAATGCGATAAGCATCAACATAGGTGAAGGATGATAGAAAAACATTACGGTTAATAAAGGTGCACCAATCAACCACAGCTTTTTTGAAATTACCGCGGTGACACGCCCGCCATCAAAAGGCTTTAATGGAATCAAGTTAAACAGGTTTAGAAAAAATCCTGAATAAGATAAAGCCAGCAATAACTGACTTCCATAGTTACGCGCCGCATAAAAGCATAACAACGCACCCAGCGTTCCAGCAAAGGGTCCCGCAATGCCAACGTAAGCTTCCGTCTCTGCATTGTGTGGCATTTCTTTAAGTTGAATCCATGCGCCGATAAATGGAATGAAAGTTGGCGCACCTACGTCCAATCCACGTTGACGTGCAGCAATGTAATGTCCCATTTCATGAATGAATATCAACGCAACAAAACCTATTGCATACCACCAACCGAACACCCAGGCGTAGGCCAGCACGGATAACAACATGGTGCCGCCGGTCAGTAAGAATTTACTGAATTTGGCGCTTTTTAACAGGAGCAGCAACAACTTGATCATGCTTGTGACTGCTCGTCTGCAACTGGCTTGTCTTGAGTGGGTGCGGCAAGTTGCGGTAATGGAGTTGCAGGAGTTTCAGTTTGTGCCGTCGTTTTATTACGACGGAAACGTTTGAACCAGCCACTGCCCATTGCAGCTGCACCGATGGCAATTACTTTGGCAAACTTCAACAAGAATGCTCCAATGATGGCAAGCAATCCTAATTTCTTTATTGCAAGGCCGCCCACTAGCGCCGCTAAACCGTAAGCTGCAATTTTATCGGTAGAGAAGTTGACGTCCGCATAACGTTTACCATTATTGAATTCAGTTGCAGCCAGTAATGTTGCTGCGACATGTTTGTGATCCTCAATCATCGATGTCGAAGTAATTAAATCCATTGAAATATAACCTTCACGACCCAGCACATAGGTGTTGTAGTTAATAGTTGGGTCTGAGTCATTTTGATTTTTATGTCGCAGCTCAACCGACCATACCAGATGATGAACAACTCCATCGTATTTTGGCGCTTCAATCCAACGAGTGACTTCCATTGGCGCAAGACCCATGCTCTCGCGATGCTTATTGCCTTCTTCAGTGCCTGTCTTGATATTGTCCAACATTTCGTCAGACTTCCAGGTCTTTGCATCGTCATCTTTGATATAACCGGCTGGTTCAAAATCAATAGTCATCATCCATTGCAGATTGCTGGTTGGAATTACCAGGCCGATAAATCTTGCATCGGTTTGATTGCCCATGGATTGCATCAACCGCGCCCCTTCTCTGGCAGGAATAAATCCATAGCCTTCTGGCAAATTAAGTTTGGCTTGTTCGCGCAACGCAATTTTCTGTGGACCACGTTGTATCGCTTGAGCAGCGGCTTGCCATGCAGCCTTGGACTCTGATTCAATCGGTGAAGGTTCTTGTGCCGATGCAATGGCAATGCAGCAAATAGTCAGTACTGTCGTTGCGGCGTGATGTATCCACTTGTCTTTCCTTTTCATATTTAATTCTCCACAGTCTTGGTTGAAAAGGCGGAGCATGGCGTATGATGCAGCGAATTTCAATTTTTTGAGAACCTTATCGATATTGTAAAATCTCAATATGGGTAAGTTGGCAGTAAGAGAATCCCAATTTTTTTACGAGCATTAAGTACACAAGTTTATTTATCACTGCGGAGAATATTGTGGACGCGAAAATGGTTACGACTGCGTTGGAGCTTCCGGGTCATGACATTGTGAGCAATGTCGGCATTGTACGTGGCATTGTGGTGCGCTCACGCTCAATCGTTGGCTCAGTGTTTGCCGGTTTGCAAACGCTGGTTGGTGGCAACATTACTATCTATACCGAGATGTGCGAACAAGCACGCAAGGATGCATTCAAAATCATGATTACTCATGCGCAATCGCATGGTGCCAATGCGGTGATCGGTATGCGTTATGACGCAACAGAAGTGATGAATGGCGTAACTGAAGTACTGTGTTATGGCACCGCTGTTGTCGTTCGGCCAAAATAATTAGTCACGGCCGATATCGACTTTAATTTCTCCGTGCAGGTAAAGTGTGGCCGAGCCTGCAATCCGGACTCTATTTCTGTCGAGAGTACAGTGTAGTTCACCACCGCGTGCACTGAGTTGTCGAGTGCGCAGTATACGCTTATCAAGACGAGCGCCCCAATATGGAGCCAATGTGCACTTGATCGAACCGGTCACGGGATCTTCATCTATGCCGACTGATGGAGCGAAATATCGTGAGACGTAATCTATATCATCATCGCCGATGGCAGTGACGATGACACCACCCATTCCTATGTCTAGTTGGGCAAGCGCAGAAATATCAGGACGTATTTGACGTACTTGTGTGGAGTTTTCAATTACAACCATATAGTCACGCGGCTTCATTACGTGTGCTCTCATCAAACCGAGTATCGACAAAAGCGTTGGCGGAATAATGCATTCTTGCGGAGGCCACGCAGGAAAATCCATTTCGAACACACTACCTACGCGAGTCACAACCAATACACCGCTGCGTGTATGAAAACGTACTGGCCATGAAGCGTGTGATCTCAATGAAAGCACATAGGCTGCGGCCAGTGTTGCATGTCCGCAGAGATCATCTTCAATCAGAGGAGTGAACCAGCGTAAATCAAAATCACCATCATCACGCTGAACAACGAAAGCAGTTTGAGAGTGCCTATTTTCAGCAGCAATCTTTTTCATGGTAGTGTTGGTCAGAAATGCATCCAAAATGCAAACACCTGCTGGGTTGCCAGCAAACAACGACGTGGTGAATGAATCAATGTGATAATACGGGATCAACATAAGTGCGCTAATTACTCCATCAGTTAGCAATGACTATCATAGTCGGCAACGCTTCACTATTTTTTGAATAAATCATCCAGCGCATTTCGTTGTTTACCACTGGACGAACTGCTACTGCCGGATTCAGATTGATTACCAAACAATGCATCTAACGCTGTGCGTGAAGAACCGTTAGCAACAGTTGGTTGATGTGCGTGATTGTTGAGAACAAAGTAATCGCAAAAATTGGCGCGTTGCTTATCGCGCACTTCTTCAGCGACGGTCTCGCGGCACTGTTTCGCTACAGCAATGTCGTAAAAGCAACATTGTTTGCATGCATGTAATTCAGCGCCACATTGCTTGCACGCATCCAGGCGCAACAATGGCAGCGTTAGTTGTGCCAGCGACGCGCCGCACTTCCAACAGTGGGGAGTATCCGACATGTTCGGCCTCGTGATCGAGCGGCAGCGTGAGTGCCACTGCCAGCTTCTGCGGACTGTTGTTCAAGTTCAGCTTCGGCAAGGTGTATTTCATCAACGATGTCTACGCCTGCCCCCAGCAATTCGATCATGTCGATGATGGTATGACCTGCGTAATATAATTCGGCCAGGTCCGTTGCACCTTCGTCCAGATCATATCGCGCTGCTTCGGCATTCAGCACTCCCTGAGATGTCAGTAGATAAAATTGAGCGCGCGATTCAGTGGGCAATGGAAATGCTACGGTGGAGTGACATTGGGGAACCATACGCTGTGCAATACTTAGCATGTTCGCAGCGGCTTGTCGCACTTCGGAATATAAACCACAACCGACGATGCCCGTGCCATCGGTAAGATATACACTGCATGAACCATCTGCCATCACAACCAACGACACCACAACGTCTTGATAGCCCAATTCCATCATCACGCCCCAGACCAGTGGAGCTGCAGAATGCGTCAATCCAATGTCTTCAATTTTGAG
>JAICKZ010000082.1 GCA_025927665.1 Steroidobacteraceae bacterium
TGTTCAACCAGCAGATTCATGGCTCGAAGCGTTCGCTTCGTTCAGTTGAAGACTTTTCCCAGTTTGAACAGCGTACGGCTTATTTCAATGGTGATCATGTCAGTGCGACTCGCAAAGGAGCCAACTTGCCGGATCGCACTAATCAAGTTGCGATGATGGCACAGATGCAGAACATCATCGACTTTCCACCGGCGCCTAAGCTGGATGCCATGGGACGATTGGATCCGACGAAGGCAACGCGCGAAGAACTCGCAGGCGAAAAAGTATTTATGGGTAAGGGTCGCTGTGCTGAATGTCATGTTCCGCAAACGGCGTTTATGGATAACAACATGCACGACTTGAAACTGGAGCGTTTTTATCCTGTCGGCAAAACAGTAAATGATCAAACTATTATTCCTGATGGACCCATCAAAACATTTACTTTGCGCGGCATTAAGGACTCACCTCCGTATTTGCACGACGGCCGTTTACTCACGCTTGCGGACACTGTGGAATTTTTCAATCTTGTGCTTGGTGTCAAACTGACGCAGGACGAGAAACAATCATTAGTCGCTTATATGCTTACGCTTTAACCGATCGTCGCTTAACGTCCGAAACAACTTGATGAGGAGATTACATATGAAATCACGAACTATCTTTTTACTAGTATCTACCCTGGCCGCAGCCAACGCCCTGGCGCAACTACCCTCAAATTCAGCAACTGGAGAGATAGGTAATCCTGGTAATAAATCGCCAAGCGGCATGCCTGCTGATACAAACTTTATGAAGACATTGGCACAAGGTGGTATGGCGGAAGTTGATGCTGGCAAGCTTGCAACGACGAAGGCGACAAACAGTGACGTTAAAAAGTTTGCGCAGCAAATGGTGAAAGATCATTCAAAGAATAATGATAAGTTGAAATCTTTGGCGAAGGATAAAAAAGTGGAGTTGCCTACCATGGTTGACGCAGAACATGCCGCTGATAAAGAGAAACTGGAAAAACAAAGCGGCGCGAGCTTCGATACCACGTACATACAAGGTCAGGTGAAGGATCATCAAAAGACGGTGCAATTACTGGAGCATGAAATCGACGGCGGACAAGATGCAGACGTAAAGGCATTCGCTAAAGAAACCTTACCCGTGGTTCAGCATCATTTGGAAATGGCCAAAGAGTTGAATACCAAAGTTGCGCATGAAAAACAGTAATTAAATATCAAAGAACATAAAACTCTACATTCAATGTTCGGCTTTTATATTTATTAAAAGCCGAACTTTTTATGATGAGTAGATGTCGTTCCGTTAGCACCATCCAAATTGCAAGCTGCGGACGCTCGTCATCCACGATACTTGTGAATCGACGAGCCCGGCGTTCTAATATGCTGATGGATATGAAGCACGTCCCATTGCCTTGAATTTGTTACGATGTTAAGGACCGGAGGTAATTGGTAGATCAGTGGGGAGAGACACCGCACCCGCAATTTTCCCTTCATCATCCAGTATCAAGCGCCAGTGTGCGACACCGTTTGCATGTTTAACATCGTAGGCATCCCATCCTAGAGTGCCAACTCCTTTGAACTCGATCGATACGACAGGGCCGAAGCCGATGTTCGTTGCATGTAACATGGGTAGCTGCCCTTTAATAGCTTTTGCTAACACCGGCGACATCTCATCATAGTTAGGACTATTATTTTCAATGCCCGCAATCAGTCGTCGCAATGCATCTTCAGTGCCTGGCGATGCCTTTTGGCTCTTGATCTTTGCAGCCAAGGCGCTTTTGATCTTTTCCGCTGTCGTCGCATCAATATGTGGTGCGTTAAGATTTTCGCCATGTTGATGAAGTACGAGGCCAGTTGTTTCACCTGCGGAGTTCCTAACAAAAGTGATCTGTGCGTTGACTACTTTGTAAAAGAACTCTGTTTCACTTGAAGGGAAAATTTCGAAAGAGGGCTGTCCCAGTACCTCTGCAAAGAGATGGTCTCCTTGTTTGGTCACGGTAATAAGACTGTTTCCGTTAAGCTGATAGAATCCCAAATAGCGATCCAACACCGTCGAATCCAACGTGACTTGCGTGCGGTCTTGAGGGTTTGTGATTGTCGAGGGGTTTGCAGTTGGAGTTGCCTTCGCGTTTGTTGCGTTTGGTGGACTGACTTCTGCAGCGATGGCTGCAAAACCAATGGCCAAACAAATAAGCGCCCCAGCGGATAGTCGCCACCACTTAAACGGTTGATACAACATGATTTCAATCCTCTCTTGCAAAAATGACTTGGATTCAGACATGGCAGCTACTGCTCCAATAAACATGGATTGACGCTGCCCGACTTCAATCAATGTTTCTCCGTAGTCACGCACGTCGTGTCCCTCATCAAGCACTCGTCTATCACAATCCACTTCAATGGCGTAACGAAGACGTCGCAACTGCCACCACAGCGGCAGATTCCAAGGCATAAACACTAGCAAGCATAGAGCGATGGTAAGAAGTCGCTGATCGCCGGCTTTCAAGTGAGATAATTCATGTGCGAGCACCGTTGCTTGTCGCGAGGGAGATGATTCAGTGAGCCATATGGGTATCACGATGTGAGAACGTACGAGACCGATGACAGCCGGACCTACGTCAGGTGCGACATACACTTGCGTACCCATCATATTTGTCATTGCCCAATGACGCTTGCGCCAGAATAAATGTACCCCGCTCAAAGCAAGCGCGATCAGCATCGCTCCTGACATCAACCACCATATATGCTTTACAGATTGATCACTGTTTTGCCAGGTAATGCTCTTATCCACATAAGGTGCAACCCATGTGGCCGGTGACAAATAGTTAGAAGTCATCTCACGCAAAGGAATGCTCCTTTGTGGAGAAGCAGCGGTTGGTGTCGATAGGTTTGGTAATTGGATTGTTACGGATGCAATCACCGTTGGGATGATTAACGAAGCGATTATTGTGCACGCCCAAATCCATCGACTTGACTTGCGACTGAGTCGAGCGCCACGCTCGGCTACAAATGCCGCCATACTCAGCAATACGGACACGAAGATGACGTAAAGCATCCAAGTCAACATTAGAGCTTCTCCTTTTCTGACTTAGTCGCTAACAGCTTTCGAAGACGTCGAACCTGTTCGGGACTCAACTTCTGATCAGATACCAAGTGAGTAAACAATAGTTCTGAGGATCCTTTAAACATCTTACTGGTTAGATGTCGTAAGGCGCTCTTTCGGGCGGCTTGTTGCTGTACGCTGGCTAAATATCGATGTACGCGTCCTTCCTCCTCATGCGACACATAGCCCTTTGTCTCAAGTACCCGCAGTATAGTTAGCACGGTGGTGTATGCGAGATCGTCGTTTAAGTGCTCACGAACTTCAGTAACTGTCGATGGGCCGTGATCCCACAGAATCTGCATCACGTCAGCTTCGCGATCAGTTAGAACGATGTTCATGGCTATCCTATCTACTATTGTTATAGTAGATACTAGCAAATGCATTGCATTTGTCAACTATAAATATAGTAGTTTATGTATCTACGTTGGACTGATCATAAGCGGGTGCGCTAGTGGCGTCGTTTTCGATTAAAAACGAAAGCGTGTATTCAAATGTTCCGGTAGAACTTGCCGCTCGTAATCGGCAATATCTTGCTCTGTCCATCACAATGCTTGTATCACGCCATCACTCCACTCCGTCAGCCAGCTGCTTACTTAGCAGTTGAGGCAGATGACGTCGCATTACTATTGAGAATACTACCTTCGTGCTAAGCGGCAGTTTTAAGTTGGAGTTTCGTGAAACACTTTATCCGCAGCAAAATATAACTACAACTTAAAAACTATCGAGTACCGAAGGTGCGATTTGGGCGGTTTGTTAGACTTTTTCATATTCACGTGAGATTGAGTCCGCCATCAGAAAGAATAATTTCGCCAGTTAGGTAACTGCTAGAAACAAGCATTGAAGCAATATGTGCAATTTCGCCGGGTTTTGCCCCACGCTTCATTGGTGATTTTTCTTTCCAGAGCTTATGTGCCTCGACCCAATTCTCAGTCATTGGTGTATCTACAAGACCCGGAGCAATTGCATTAACTCGAATCTCAGGTGATAAGGTTAAGGCCAAAAGTTGCGTTACATGATTAAGTGCGGATTTGCTCGCAGCATAGGGAATTGAGGCACCTTTAGGACGTACACCTGCATGTGAGCTGATATTAATGATACTACTTGGACATTCGCGAGTTGATGAGCTTCTGAGCACTTGTTCAGCTTCAGCGATTAAAGTCCAAGGGGCAATAACATTTACCTCATAGAGGTTCCGCCAAATTTCTGGGGTGGCATCTTTTAATAAGTTATGAGGAATGACGGCATTGATTCCCGCATTGTTAACTAGAACATCTAAGCGGCCATAGAGAGATATAACTTTCGATATTAGGCGTTTTGTTTGAACTTGATCAGATAGATCGGCTTGGATGTACGATGCATTTGGAATAGAACCAGCCAATTTTTGGCCTTCGACTACGGACGATCTTGAATGAAACACAACAGTAAATCCATCATTCGCAAGCTGTTGCGCAATAGCTTTGCCTATTCCAGATGTGGAACCGGTGATAAGTGCAACTCTGCCTGAATTTTTTCCTTGATCAGAAATCATTATCTCTCATTCTGTTTTGACTAACTTGTTATCTAGTCTGATTGACACAGTGGTTGAAGATAACATCAGATCTCATTCCTTCGCAAATGCTTACTGCAATTGTTTCATCAGACAGATCAAACACGCGATTTAAATAATATCGTCCCCAACATTAAGCACATTGGAGTATCAGATAGATCCATTTCGGCATACAACGCAATGCATAGTGGCGGGATTCACACTACTGCCATCGATTGCTCTCTCAAGTTAAATTTAAGAAAAGAGCTTGTGGCGAATTGCTAACTGCTCATAATGCGAATTGTATTCACCGAATGCTTCCTTTCAAAAGGATAGGAATAAGAATGTTTTCAATATGGGACTCAAGATAAGCGTCATCTTTTTTAAGTTTTACAAGAATCAAAAAACCTTGGTATTGAACAAAAAGAAACTGTGCACTTGCTTCAAGATCAAGGCGAAGCTTGATTTTATTGACCTGAACCTCTTCGCTCAAATAACGAAAAAAATGTTGCTGAAGTAATTTTACACCGTTCAATATATTCTTTCGGATTGAGGTAGGAAAAATGTCAAGTTCAGCTACAGAATTTGTTATGAGACATCCAATTTTAGCTTTCTCTTGTTCATAAAACGTAGATCTGAAAAATCGTAGTAAACCCGTCATGGGACTTCCGGGATGCGCTATCAGAAGTGCGCCAGCTCTTTCTTCAATAACCACTTCGTTGTAGGACAGTACGGCACGAATAAACAGCGCTTCTTTGTTTCCAAAGCTGTTGTAGAGGCTGCCGGGATTTAGCCCTGTGCTTTCGCAAAGATCTTTCATGGTCGCGCCATTGAAGCCTTTCTCGCGAAACAACTTGCGAAGCTTCTTCAAAACTTCATCTTCATCATACAAAACGACCTTAGGCATTTCACTCCATTTTTATATTGAATATTTGTTCAAAATAAACTATTCTCAAAACTTGAACAAGGATAATGGTAATGACATAAAAGTGCTCGATAAAATATGCAATTTTTTTCCTGCGTTCAAGTTTATTTCACGTATGGAAAAGCATTGAACCTCTTTGCAATGAAACTGGTGCTGTTTTAAAACTAATGGCTTTTAATCGAATCTCACGAGCCGATCTTTTGCGAGTCGTCCTTGATGGACCTAAAAGATTTGGCCGAAACATAAATGAAAAGGCAGGGGAAAATATATGACGGGAAAAGAAAACTTCAAACTTTACGCTGAAGTTTGGTCGATGCCTGCAAAGGAACGAGTTTGGCATCTTTCGGAATTGGTCACGTCTGACGTTACTTACGCTGATCCCAATGCGTCGATCACAGGAATTGAATCTTTTTCTGCGTATATGGGAGAATTTCAGAACAGCATTCCTGGAGGACATTTTAAAGTCATTAACGTTTGTGAACATCATTCCCAAGTTCTCGCGCAGTGGGAGCTTCTTGCGCAAAATGAAAAGGTACTTCAAAGAGGAACAAGCTATGCTCGTCTTGATAAGGACGGAAAATTCTGCCTTTTTGCCGGTTTTTTTGAATCCAACGAACACTAGCAAGCATCACTGATCATTGAACCGCAATTGTTTGCGAATAGAATTAGAATCTGTTGCAGCTTTTCGTGGCATCTCTTGTATCACCGGTTTGATTCAAAGGCGAGCGCTAGCGATGTAAGGAAACGCTTATTTGCTTTCCTTATTTAATTTCCCACTGTCTTATGAAATGGCCGTTGAATTCTCACAGTATGTCTTCTGACTTCTTACGTAAGCTTCGGCCTCGGCCGATACTTCTTTATTAGCACGGTGAGCAATATAGATTCTCGGCTCCAACCATTTTGGGAGGAGCATACCGGAGGAGAGTACTATGCCCAATCAATCACAATCAGATCGAAATCAGAGCAATGGAAGCAATCGCGGTTTTGCTAGTATGGACCAGGAGAAACAGCGCGAGATCGCTAGCAAAGGCGGTCAGAGTCAAGGCAAGGAAAATAATTCAGGGAATTTTGCCAATGATCGAGAAAAAGCCAGCGAAGCCGGTCGCAAAGGTGGCGAATCGCGTGGCAATTCATAATTGCGCGTGTTGAGCAAGTGCAGAGCCGATATTCAAGTGATATCAGCTCTGCCTTGCAGGGGCAAGACAGTAACTTTTTTACGCGGCTCTACGTAACGCTTCAATGCGCTCTGCCAATGGCGGATGCGACATGAACAAACGCATCATACGTTTGCCACCACCCGCGATACCAAAGGCAGTCATGCTTTCAGGCATGGCCGTTTGATCATGAGGCGTTTGCAATCGCTCCAATGCATGAATCATATTGTCGCGGCCAGAAAGTTTTGCACCGCCAGCGTCCGCACGAAATTCACGTTTGCGTGAGAACCACATAACAATCATGCTGGCAAGAATACCCAACAAGATTTGGCTGACAATAACCGTGAGGAAATAACCAATCCCGGTTCCTTCACGATCATTCTTTAGAATAATTCGATCAACAACATAACCAATCACGCGTGACAAGAAAATAACAAAGGTATTCACCACGCCTTGAATGAGCGTCAACGTCACCATGTCGCCGTTGGCGATGTGAGTGATCTCATGGCCGATCACCGCTTCTGCTTCAGCTTGTGTCATGTTATTCAACAAGCCGGTGCTAACGGCGACAAGTGCGTTATCGCGACGTGCGCCTGTTGCAAACGCATTCATTTCAGATGAATCGAACACACCGACTTCTGGCATGCCAATGCCCGTTGCACGTGCAAATTTCTGTACTGTTTCAACCTACCATACTTCTTTGGAATTTGATGGCCGAATGATGACCTGTACACCCATTGAGGCTTTTGCCATCCATTTGGAAATAGCCAGTGAAATGAAGGAACCAGCAAAGCCAAACACTGCGGAAAAAATCAACAATGCATTGATATCCAATCCACCTTGTGCGGTTTGAATATGATCCACGCCCAGTAGGTGTAGAACAATATTCAGAACAAATACAACCGCGAGATTGGTGACAATAAACAGAAATATACGTTTCATGGACAGTACCAGTTATCGAGGGCATTAATCGAACGCAGCTAGTATGGGGATGTCTTGCGGCGAATCAAGTCTAAAATTTGCTTTACTCTTCAGTTGCAAAAGGCAATCTTGACATGATTTATTGCATATTCGTATCGTATGATGTTCAACCCTCATTCCTGATGAACGTTGTTCCATGAGCAATACTAATGCGTTGATTGCCGATGTGGCAGATACCTCATTCTGGGTTGCCTACTATCGTGCGAAAGAAAGTGAACGGCCCGATGCATTATTTCACGATCCTTTTGCGAAGTTATTGATGGGCCAGCACGGTCAGAAAATTGCCGAGTCGATGCGCTCCACCAGTCGTTATACCGAATGGGCAGTAGTGGCGCGCACGGTGATCATTGATCGTTTTATTAATGAGTTGATCAAACACGATATCGATACAGTAATCAATCTTGGAGCTGGCCTGGACACCCGTCCTTATCGAATGGATTTGCCAACTGAACTTACGTGGATAGAAGTTGATTACCCGCGTGTCATTGATCACAAAAATACTTTGCTCAAGGCTGAGCAGCCACATTGCCAACTTACACGCGTTGCATTGGATCTAGCTGACCGTACTAAGCGTAAAGAATGGTTTGCATCGATTGCTGCGCGAGCGAAGAATGTGCTGATTCTTACCGAAGGAGTGATTCTTTATTTAAGTCCATCTCATGTTGCGGAGCTGGCAGAAGACTTACGTGCACATAGTTGCTTCAAGTACTGGATTTCCGAATACTTTCATCCGCGAATTTACCCTTATTTGAAAAGGATGATGCGAACTGCGCAATTGCAAAAGTCGCCTTTCTTGTTTTATCCGGATGATTGGTTTGAATTTTTTCGCACTCATGGATGGGCGGCCAAGGATATCCACTACACCAATGAAATTGGGATTGAGTTCAAGCGGCGGCCACCCCTTCCATTGATAGCAAAATTGATCATGCTATTTTTTTCCAAAAGAATGAAACAGGAGGCAATGCGGATGTCAGGCTACGTAGTGTTTGTCCCGCTTGGTTAGCGCCAGATGTTGGTGTTCTTGTGCGTAACTTTATGCACTAAGCTTTCGACATTATCCAAACAAAACGCCAGTGTTGTCACTGGCGTTGGTTGTTGAACTCAGTGCCGATATGAATCGAGGCGTTATGAGTCACGATCGTCGAAGTCGTCGTCATCTTCGTCGAAGTCATCGTCCTCATCATCTTCATCCCAATCGTCATCCTCCTCTTCCTCTTCTTCCTCCTCCCAGTCTTCCTCTTCTTCTTCATCAGCGGAACCAGACCAACCTTCCGGCTCGGCAACTTGATCGAGATCAAGTTCATGCCAAGTGTCCAGGTCGAACTCTTCGATCTCGCCGTCTTCGTATTGAATTTGAACCAGCTCTTCGTCTGGATCGACGGTCATTACCAGGAATACGACTTCGTCTTCCAAGTCTTCGTACCACTTTCCCGGTACCGGATCGTAATCTCTACCCACGGACACACCTCAAAATTGTCTTCAGCAAGAAGACGCAAATATTAGGGAGTTGTGCGGCCGCATTCAACAGCGGCTGCAAAGAAATAAACGAATTTGCATCGGCAGCGAAGTAACTCCACAGTGAGCTTTACACAAAGCCGAGACCGGTGTTGGAAAAACTTTCGATATCAGGCTCCAAAGATGGCATTTTGCTGGTGCGAACGCCAGGTCAGCAGCTGATGTAACGAATTAATCGTCAATGCGCTGGGTCAAGTCCTTTCCGGCTTGATCTTACTTTGCTACCAAAACATGAGGCCGCCATAGAAACGGCGCCATTGGCTCGCCTGGCGTAATTAGCTGCAAACCGGTGAATTATCGGCAATGCCTACTCATGATTTTAAATGCACGATGATGGACTATTTATAAAGGATCGCAGGCAATCACATGGCTTTAAAATCTGTATAGTTGGCGAGTCCCACAAAAATAGTTCCAAAAACGACTTGTGGTGAAACTGTACAACGCCATTAAAAAGCCAGAGTGATACTTGCCATGGTTGTCTTTAAGTATATTGCTTTCATATGGGCATGCTTTGGGTTGGCGTTGGCAAGTAATGGCGCATGGGCGCAGAAGTTTTCCGAGATCGATAAAACTCCGCAAATAGGTTGGAATAGCTGGAACAAATTCGGCTGCAATATCAACGAACAGCTGATCCGCAAAACAGCTGACGCGATGATCGATCAGGGATTGAAAGATGCGGGTTATCAATATTTGAATATTGACGACTGCTGGCAGGGAGAACGCGACGCCGCTGGCAACATTCAACCCAATGCAGATCGCTTTCCATCGGGAATCAAAGCGCTTGCCGATTATGTGCATAGCAAAGGATTGAAATTGGGAATTTACTCCGATGCAGGCAACAAAACCTGCGGCGGTTATCCCGGCAGTCGCGGCCACGAATATCAAGATGCGTTGAGGTTTGCGAGTTGGGGAATCGATTATCTCAAATATGATTGAAGTAACACCAAAGGTATGAGTCCTGAATCCTCGTACACGACGATGCGCGATGCGATGTACGCCACAGGGCGTCCTATGTTGTTCAGTATTTGCGACTGGGGTGATAACAAGCCCTGGGAGTGGGCGCTTGCGATTGGTCATTCATGGCAGACCAGCGGAGACATTTATCCGTGTTGGGATTGCGAAGTGGGGCATGGCAGTTGGTCCTCGTGGGGCGTGTTGCGCATTCTCGATAAACAAGCAGGCTTGCGCAAGTATTCAGGCCCCAGTCATTGGAATGATATGGATGTATTAGAGGTGGGCAATGGCATGAGTGAAAGCGAAGATCGTGCACATTTCAGTTTGTGGGCGATCATGAATTCGCCTCTGATTGCCGGCAATGATCTGCGCAACATGAGTGAACTGACAAAAAAGATCCTTACTAATAAGGACATCATTGCGCTTAATCAAGATCCGCTAGGCATTCAAGCTGTTCGCGTCATGGGCGGTGACAAAATTGAAATCTACGCAAAACCTTTGGTCAAGGGCGAATGCGAATGGGCCGTACTGTTTCTAAATCGCAGTGACGCAGCCATCAAGTATGAATTCAAATGGTCAAATCATTACTTTGAAGACGACAACAACAAGCTTCGCGTTGAGTTCAGCAACAAACTTTATGAGTGGACAGATTTATGGACCAAAGCCGGCGGCAGCACTGCAAAGGATTTCAAACAATTGATTCCATCACATGATGTGGTTGTGCTACGTTTGCGCCCAACAATCTAGAACTCATTACAAAATTACCGCGCCGCTATTTGAAAAAATTCGAGTCGCATTATTAGGCGGCTTTTATACGTGACGCTGTCTTAGTTGCAGATGCGATTGTCGATTGTACTGATGATTGATATTCGATGACTGAACCCTTCGTTTCAGGCGTGCGATAGCCAAGACGAAATCCGCCCCAATGACGACCCCTCACAAAAATCGGAGCGGAGACATCATGCATGATCTCGCCGGTATCACGCTTGTAGGTTTGCAATAGAAACGGCGCTTGATTAGAACCGCAACGTGAACCGGTGCGATCGGCAAAGATGCGCTTGGTACGATTGTTCGCAAGATCGGTATCGTACACACCTGTTAATGATTTTGAATAACATTGATTATGAGTGGGAAAGTAACCGCGATCATCTACTGCACCTGCATAAGCAATGTTGGAATAGCTTGCAATAATGGGTTCTTGAATCGCGGGCAGTACTAAATCTGTAAAGGTATCGAAACGTGTTCTATATTTTTGAGGGTTGGTATTGACGATAGGTGTGTACACGCGATCAAACAAATCGTCCATACTGATGCGACCATTCGCCACAGCTTGTTCAA
>JAICKZ010000253.1 GCA_025927665.1 Steroidobacteraceae bacterium
AGGTTGCAAGCTGTGCTGGTGAATCACAATCCGGCGTGTCCTTGCCTAGTTTTCCAAACACCTGAGCAACACATGAGCCACCCACGCGTTGTTGTTTATTGGCCAGATCAATAAATAATAATTCGCACTCACTTGTATTCAATTGCAACTGCGGTGTGAGTGTTTTACGCACGTCGCGCACCGGAGCAAATGCGGAGATAATTAACGAAAGAGGAGCGACCATCTTGTGTTGCTGATTATGAGTGCTCCATACGCTTTTCATCGACAATGAATCTTTGCCAACGGGAATAGCGATTCCCAATGCTGGACATAGTTCCTCGCCCACCGCTTTAACTGCCGCGTATAAGTCTGCATCTTCACCCAGCTCACCGCATGCAGCCATCCAGTTGGCTGACAATTTTATTTGTTTAATGGAATCAATATCGGCAGCGGCCATATTAGTAATCGCTTCCGCTACGGACATGCGCGCCGCAGCGGCTGCATCAAGCAATGCGCTGGGCGTGCGTTCACCCATCGACATGGCTTCACCAGTAACATTGAAATGATCGCTCAATGCAACGGCGACATTACTTACCGGCACTTGCCACGGACCGACAAATTGATCGCGACTAACTAAGCCACCCACAGTGCGATCACCAATGGTAATTAGAAAACTCTTATCGGCAATCGTTGGCAAGCGTAATAAACGATAAGCTGCTTCACGCAAGTTGACAGATGTGACATCGAAATCATCATGCGCGCCGGGTAAATACTTTACATCACGCAACATCTTCGGTGGCTTGCCCAGAATCACGTCCAGCGGTACATCAACTGGATGATTGTTGAATTGAGGATCACTGACTTGCAATATGGCGTCATCACGCAACTCACCCACAACCGCAAATGGACAACGTTCGCGTATGCACAATGCGGTGAATTGCTCCACTTGGTCTTCTGCAATGATTAACACATAACGTTCTTGCGCTTCATTGCACCAGATTTCTAATGGTGACATGCCCGGTTCATCGGATGGCACACTACGCAAATTAATTCGCCCACCGCGATGGCTATGTGCAATCGATTCGGGGATTGCATTCGATAAACCACCGGCACCTACATCGTGAATGAGCAAAATAGGATTGCGTTCACCTAGTGCCCAACATTGATCAATCACTTCTTGTGCACGTCGTTGCATCTCAGGATTACCGCGCTGCACGGATGCAAAATCCAATTCTGCTTTACTAGTGCCGCTACCAACCGATGAAGCTGCGCCACCACCAAGACCAATCAACATCGCCGGGCCACCCAGTACGATCACTTTGCCTTGCGGCGGTACTTCCTGCTTCGATACCTGTTCGCGACGAATATTACCCAAACCACCGGCGATCATGATCGGCTTGTGATACCCACGCAGTGTTGCGCGACCGGGCGCATGATTCACTTGCATTTCATAACTGCGAAAGTAACCCAGAATATTGGGACGACCAAATTCATTATTGAATGCTGCCGCACCCAAAGGGCCATCAATCATAATTTGCAGAGCAGAAGCAATATGTTCTGGTTTGCCATGCAACTGTTCCCAAGGTTGCTCAAAACCGGGAATGCGTAAATTGGAAACCGAAAAGCCTGCCAATCCAGCTTTAGGTTTGCTGCCCAGTCCAGTGGCGCCTTCATCGCGTATTTCACCACCTGATCCAGTGGATGCGCCTGCAAAAGGTGAGATCGCAGTGGGATGATTATGCGTCTCCACTTTCATCAGAATATCGATGTGCTCGGCATGCGCTTCATATTCATGTGACTGCGGTGAAGCAAACCAGCGTTGGCCTTGCCAACCCTCCATCACTGCCGCATTATCTTTGTACGCAGACAATACACCAGTAGAGTTTTTTTCGTGTGTATTACGAATCATCGCAAACAAAGATTTACTCTGCGGCTCACCATCGATAATCCAACTGGCGTTGAAAATCTTGTGGCGACAATGTTCGGAATTCGCTTGCGCAAACATCATCAATTCCACATCCGTGGGATTACGTTTAAGACGAGTAAAGTTGTCGACTAGATAATCAATCTCATCATCGGACAATGCCAATCCTAATGATCGATTGGCGGTGACCAATGCATCGCGACCTTGTTTGAGGATATCAACATGCGCAAGTGGCTTGGCCACATGTTGTGCAAACAATGAAGCGCAACTATCAACATCAAAGACAATGGATTCGGTCATACGGTCATGCAATTTGCTTGCGACAGCTTGCAACTCAGTTTCATCGAGCATCGAGCGCGCTTTGATGCGATATGCAATGCCACGCTCAATGCGACGAATGGAATTTAATCCGCATACATGTGTAATGTCCGTGGCTTTACTCGCCCATGGAGAAATGGTGCCAAGACGAGGAATGACAATAATCAACTGTCCTAACTTGTCATCGTCAACTGAATGTCCACGCGGTCCATACGTCAATAAGGCCTGCAACACTTGTTGTTCTGTTGTCGTAAGAGAGGTGCTCACATCCACAAAGTGCATGAAATGCGCAGAGACTTGCTCAACTTCAGGATGACTCGCCTTGGTGGTGGCAAGTAAGCGTTGTAAACGAAATTCGGAATGCGCTGGAGAACCAGGAATTAACAGCATGGCAAGCAATGAGCCGTCATCGGAAGGAGGCTGCATATCATACCGGAAAAGTCCCCAGATTTTTTACCGACGCATATATTTGCCTCGGAGCTTCCTGGTTTTCCCTCGCACCAGGAAATTTCCATGTCAACGCCTAACGCATTAGACGGGTTATCGTCCATCATCGAAAATAACTCCATTCGATATCATGATGATGCAGACAGCGATGCCAGATGCTTAAGCATAGATTTCATTGTATGCAAGATGATCAACTGGCAGAATACAATGCTCTACACTGAGTAACTGACAACATGCGTTACGGAGATTGCGATGACCATTTCAGGTAAATTGTTTATTGGCGCTCAACGTATTGCAAAGACAGAAACTTTTTACGCCAAAAGTCCCGCTACCAACGAAACTCTGCAACCTGCTTTCAGCACAGCTGACATTTCTGATGTAGAACTTGCTACTACACTGGCTAACGCGGCATTTAATACTTATCGCAATCTTGACAGTGAGACGCGTGCAAAATTTCTTGAGCGCATTGCGGACAATATCATGGCGCTCGGCGATGAGTTACTAGAACGTGCACATGCAGAAACAGGCTTACCATTGGTGCGACTGACGGGTGAACGAGGCCGCACGGTAAATCAATTAAAATTATTTGCAGATGAGTTACGCAAACAAGGTTGGCAAGGCGTACGCATCGATCCTGCGTTGCCGGATCGGAAGCCTTTACCTCGCAGTGATTTACGGATGCGCAAGATTGCCATCGGTCCCGTGGTGGTTTTTGGTGCCAGTAACTTTCCATTGGCTTTTTCAGTTGCCGGTGGCGACACGGCATCCGCATTGGCAGCAGGATGTCCCGTAATTGTCAAAGGTCATCCATCTCATCCAGGTACGGGTGAACTCGTGGCACAAGCCATCGCTGCAGCGGTGCAAGCCTGCAATCTTCCCGAAGGTGTGTTCTCGTTATTGAATGGCAATTCACATCAATTGGGTTCATCACTCGTTACTCATCCGCTCGTCAAAGCGGTAGGCTTCACCGGTTCACGCAATGGTGGTATGGCATTATTCAATGCTGCAAACTCACGGCCCAATCCGATTCCTGTTTATGCAGAAATGAGCAGCATCAATCCTGTCGTATTAATGCCTCATGCTCTAGCCATGCGCGCAGAAAAAATTGCTGGTGATTTTGTGAACTCATTGACCATGGGTGTAGGTCAGTTTTGTACCAACCCAGGTTTTTTGCTTGCTATCGAAAGCCCTGCATTGGATCAGTTCATGAATGCAGCACGTAAAACCATCGAAGTGATTACACCCGCAGTGATGCTGACTGAAGGTATTTATCAAGCCTATGAAAAAGGCATTACTCAATTGCAATCGCAGCCGGGCGTCAAGGTTGTAGCACGCGGTTTAGAATCAAGTGGAGTGAACTGCGGTCGCGCCGCATCGATTTCGCATCGCCGGAACTGAGCCTTCTCCTCACCAAGCCACTCGGCAAAGTGCCGCACGAGGGCGGCAAACGATTCGCCGATGATTCGCGCGCCGCGCGCGTGCTGCTGGATTGGGTGAAAGCGCGAGGGCACAGTGGAGACCTCGCCGGAAAGAGCGACACGGATGCCGATCCGGAGTCGCTGACGATCAGCCCCGGCGACCAGCCGATGCAGATCGGACAGACCCTGCCGCTGCATGTGACGGCGCATTACCCCGGCGGCCGACAGCGCGACGTCACCTGGCTGGTGCAGTTTTTCTCCAACGATCCGTCGACCGTCTCCGTCACGCCCGAGGGCGTCGTCAAGGCGCTGCGGCACGGCGCGACGGCGGTACGGGCGCATTTCCAGGGCCTCGTGCAGGTCGTCACGTTCACGATCGCGTACGACAACAAGGTG
>JAICKZ010000171.1 GCA_025927665.1 Steroidobacteraceae bacterium
AGAAACGGGTGGTATCAACGCAATGATTGTTGACTCCACGGCGTTGGTTGAACAAGTGGTCAGTGACGTGTTGATCTCTGCGTTTTATAGTGCAGGACAACGTTGCTCCGCATTGCGATTATTATGTTTGCAAGAAGAGATATATGAACCGGTGTTAGACATGTTGCAAGGTGCAATGGCCGAACTGCGCATTGGTAATCCTGCAGATGAAGACACTGATATCGGCCCTGTCATTGATGCAATATCACAGCAACGTATTAATCAATACATCGAACAACATCAGTCGCGTGTTCGATATCGCGCGCCCTTACCCTCGCTTCCGGGGCATTTCGTAGCCCCCACGATTATTGAGATTGATGAACCTGCTGAATTACAACAAGAGGTGTTCGGGCCGGTACTGCATGTTGTTCGCTGGCACGCGACTGAATTGCGGCAACTCATTAACAGCATCAATTCAACGGGATTTGGTCTTACCATGGGTGTGCATAGTCGATTGAATTCAACCGTGGCGCTGGTTCGCAATCATGCTCGGGTTGGCAATTTATATGTGAATCGTTCGATGATCGGCGCCGTGGTAGGCGTGCAACCTTTCGGTGGCGAAGGATTATCGGGCACGGGCTTTAAAGCCGGCGGCCCAAACTATTTGTTACGTTTCTGTACCGAACGGACTTTATCGATCGATACCACCGCTGCGGGTGGCAACGCCACCTTGTTGAGCAATGCCACCTCATAATCCTTGTGCTATGGTGAGTGGACGCACTTCGTTAACTTTAAATACATCTATCATGAAACAAATTGTTATCACACTAATATTGATTCTGTTGTCGCACGTTGCGGCCGCAGATTCTCAACCAGTCACTTATACCATTCAGGGCAAACACAATGTGCTTCACCTGATTGGCACGGTTCATCTCTTGCAACCGAGCGATTCACTGCCGAGCAATATTAATCGTGCGTATGTTGATTCAAAACAGTTGTTGATGGAAATCGATACCAGCGCGATGGATCCCATGGCGATTCAGGAGACCATGCTTACTTCCGGTATGTTGCCTGAAGATGAAACGTTGGAAAGTAAACTGGATGCAGCGACTTACAACAAATTGAAAAGCGCTGCGCAGACTGCAGGTATGGATATATTGATGTTGGAACATATGCGTCCATGGTTGGCGGCATTGACGTTGGAAGAAACCATGTATATCAAGCTGGGATTTGATCCCAATGCCGGTATCGAAATGCAATTAACCAAGCGTGCGGCACAGGATCACAAGGAAATCAGCGGCCTGGAAACCATGAATGAACAAATTAATTTCTTCGCTAATTTAGATGTCAAAACTGAAATGGATTTTCTGACCAGCACGTTGGATGAAATGAAAAATATGCGTAGTGAGCTTGATACGTTGGTGAACGCTTGGCGGCAAGGAAATGAGTCCAGTCTTTTGTCGCAACTGCAAAAAGAAATCAGTGGGCATGAAAAATTCTTCAACGTATTGATCGTTGAGCGCAATCATCGCTGGATCAGCAAATTACAATCACTGCTGGAAAGCAGTGATGAAAACTACCTGGTTGCAGTGGGCGCATTGCATTTGGTTGGCAATGATGGAGTAGTCGCCTTACTGCGCAAAGCCGGCTACAAAGTTACGCGCGATTGAACTACAACCATTTAAAATGTACTCGGCATGAACACCGACATTGCTTACTTACACTTCAATCATTTCAAAATCTTCCTTACCTGCGCCGCAGTCGGGGCAGCGCCATGACAGTGGTACGTCTTCCCACTTGGTTCCCGGCGCGATGCCAGAGGCTGGATCGCCTTTTTCTTCTTCGTAAACGTGACCACAAATGACGCACAGGTAGGATTTCATTGCAATTTCCAATGGAAAGAATCAGATTAAGCAGAACCGCGATTAAAGCGGGAACTGCGCTATGATGCAAGGCCGATGTTTAATGGCTTGTCGGGGTTCCTCTGAGTACCAGTACCTTGAATGACTGATTTTTGGATGCTACTAATTATTTATTGAATCAATCGCATCGCCTGAAAGATAACCAACTCGAGACTGTTATGTTCAAGAAACAATTACTTTCCCTCGTATTGCTCCTAGCAACCGTTGCTGTCAATGCACAAACCACGGTTAACGTTAATGCAACCGTTTCACCACGCGCCAAGCCCGTGGATGAACGCATTTTTGGCGTCAATTCCGTGATGTGGGATCCAACTACATCGACGGCGCAAACCATTCAACTGGTGCAGGATGCAGGTATTCGTTTTATTCGTTTACCGGGCGGTTCAAATTCCGACACCACTCATTGGTATTCCAATCAGAATGTCGATACCACCACCAATCAGCTTACTTTCAAATGGGTATCAGGCTTTGATTCTGCGAGCAAACTGATCCGTAATATAACGCCGCAAGCTCAAGCTATCGTGACAGTGAACTATGGATCCGGTTCACCCGAAGAAGCCGCTGAGTGGGTAGCGTATGCCAACTTTCCAACCAGTGGCACTGCGGATGTCAATATTGGAATGGGCACCGATCCATTGAATGTTAATTACAATTTTCAAACAGCAAGTTACTGGGCCAATTTGCGCGCTTCCAGTACCAAGCTCTCAACTGATGATGGTCAAAACTTTCTGCGAATTGGACAAACTGCACCGATGGGTTTCAAGTATTGGGAAATCGGTAACGAAGTATATGGACTAACGTGGGAATACGATAAACATACGCCAAAGAATGAACCTTACACTTATGCGACCAACGCAGCTGCGTTCATAACAAAAATGAAAGCAGTCGATCCCACGATTAAAATTGGTGTTGTGGTTCAGACTGGACAAGATACTTACAGTAATGGCACAACTCATACGGTCAATGGACACAATGGCTGGACGCCCATCGTGCTTGATCGATTAAAGCAGCTAGGCGTTACGCCAGATTTCTTGATCTATCATCGCTATGACATGGCGCCCGGAGCAGAAAGCGATAGCACGTTGCTGCAAGCTTCAGGCGGCACAACAGGCATTAGTAGTTGGGCCAGCGATGCACAAGATTTGCGTAATCAAATCAATACGTATTTTGGCAGTGGTGGAAGTTCAATTGAACTGCTGGTGACAGAACACAATTCGGTTTATTCCAATCCAGGCAAACAATCAACCAGTCTAGTGGACGGTTTGTTTCTCGCTGACAGTGTAGGGAATCTTCTACAAACTGAATTCAACAGTATGAACTGGTGGGCCTTGCGAAATGGTGGCGATAGCTCTGCCAATAATTTAAGTTCGTCTTTGTATGGCTGGCGCAACTTTGGTGACTACGGCATGTTATCCACGGCCACGTCATGTACCAATATGGTCAACTGCGATTCAACTGCTTACGACGCGTATCCAACTTACTATGCAATGAAATTGATGTCCTTCTTCACACGCGAAGGCGATACAGTAATCTCTGCAAGTAGCAACAATAATCTGCTTGCGGTGTATGGCACAAAACGTAGCAGCGATGGCTCACTGAGTTTATTGGTGATCAACAAAAGCCCAACTGCTATCCAGACAGGTCAATTCGCATTAACAGGCTTTACTCCGTCGATGCCTGTCAATGTTTATAGTTATGGTATTGCTAATGATGATGCTGCAAAGTTGGGAACCGGTTGTCGTGATATCACGGCCAATACTATCGACACTCCGAGTACCACCTTCAATGCAGATTTTGCTCCTTACTCAATCAATGTGCTCACTTTTGAGCGTTCAGCATTTGTGATAACACCAGCCAGTTCTACCATTGTCACAGGCACAACGATTAAGTTTGTAGGTACGACATGGGACTGTTCATCACCTATATATCAATGGCAAAGAAAACCTAACGGAAGCATCGACTGGCAAGATGTCACCGATGGAAGTGCCTATTCCGGTGCAGGAACCAATGCATTAAGCGTTGCGACAACGTTAGACATGTCCGGTGATCAGTTCAGATTGGTTGCTGATTCAACAATTAGTAATGTTGCTTCTCTTACTGTTAATGCATCTTCGTCAAGTAGCAGTAGCTCTAGTTCATCAAGCTCCAGTAGTTCAAGTTCTTCTAGCTCTAGCTCAAGTAGTTCAAGCGTTAGTAGCAGCGTTGCTGCCAGTCCTGGTGTGGGTGGAGGCGGCGGTGGTGGTGGATCATTAAATTGGTCGATATTGATGGCATTATTCGGCTGTCTATTGCTCCGTAGTTTTATGCACCGCAATACAATGAAAACAGCTAATTGTTGATTGATCATATTGTAACTACCGCATGAGTGAACGTCATGCGGTAGAGATTGGTCATATTTGTTTCATACTGTTGGCGCAGTGTCGATGGAATTACCAAATTTATAGATGGAGAATCTCATAGGGCATCGTGAAATCCTTACTCACCCCCGAAATCTGTAGTATCAGATATCAACTCAACTGAAAATTTCCAACCAATTAATTTGTGATCGCGAAAAGCCGTATCGGGCGTTTACGATATCTTGCATGCATAACCGGCGCAATATTCTTTGTCTATATCGCCATTGCCGTGCTGACGGTTCGTGTTCGGACCTAAAACAAGCGCATTCGCGATAATTCTGGCCTATATTCCCCTTTAATCTTTTTCGCTTATGATTGCGGTTCAACGGATATCAGCAATACACCATTCGCGCCAGAGCGGCACAGCACGGTCAATAGTCTGCCAGTAATATGTATGGCGTGAGAAATAAGGTAGCTTGTTTATCGATTTCATTGTGGAATGAAATGGAAAATTCTATCGATGCGTTACTTGCAACACACTGTTGCGAATCTGTTCATGCAGTACCAGTTGTGCATCGTCGGCAACAGCAAACAACATATCGGTATAAGTGAGCCGTCCTTCTGCGTTAACACCAAGCACGCCGCGCTTGCGCAGCAGATCATAAAAATTCTTGAATAAAGATTTATCAAAAAAATCTGGTGAGTTAAGTTCATACAACAAAGACATACGCTGCGCCATCAACGAACACTGTTGCTCCAATGTTTCCTGACTGATTTTGCCGCTGCCCGCTTTCAGTAACAATGAAATGGACAAGTAATAACGCTCAATGATCTGCATGCTCATTTGCGCAAGAATTGACAATTGCACCGCTGCGGCCGTGCCTACTTTGGGACGTGACCAAGTTGCTCCATCATCTTGAGACTCAACCAGACCATGTGTTCTTAACATACGCAAAATTTCGAGCACAACTTGTGGCAGTTCTTCTTCACTCCAGCGCATAAACAATTCATCGCAAATATAAGGATACAAGCGCCAAGCAAGACGTTGAATGTCTTCGCTGCGTACAGTGCGATTACTTAAGAAACAACTGGCAATAGCCGATGGCATGATCATCAAGTGCAATACATTGTTGCGAAAGTAAGTTGCTAGCACGGCTTTCTGTTCAGTCATGCAGATTACATCGCCCAGCGGATGGATTTGACGACGCAACAATTTCATTTGCTCACCATAGCGAATAATGCTGGCGCCATCCATATCGGTCACATCGATGAACTTTGAATAGGGGAAGTGTTTGAGCATCGAAGCATATAAATCCAGCTGTGCCGCCAAATCCAATTCCACCATCGACTGCTTTGGCATGGCGAGTAACACTAATGCCAATAAATTAATAGGTGTTACACAGGCGGCACTGTTGATGTTGCGCATGATGCGTTCGGACAAATCATTAACCAATGGATTGAGCCAAGTTGGCTTTTCATCAATCGATTCACGCCATTGTGGTGCGTATTGTTGCAACAGGGGATCGAGAAAAATCGGTTCACCAATACTGACATGAACTTTTCCGAAACGCGCACGGAGTGCAGGCAAGGTTTGCAACATGCCTACGAATGATTCTTTACGTTTCGGCTTGCCCGATAATTCTCCAATATAAGTTTTTCCTTCTACCAATCGTTCGTAGCCAAAATAAACCGGTACGAATACCACTGGCCGCTCTGGATCGCGTAAAAAACTCCGCACCGTCATGGTGATGGCGCCGGTTTTGGGTTGTAACAAGCGGCCGGTGCGACTGCGTCCGCCTTCAATGAAATATTCAATTGAATGGCCGCGCGCCATCATCACACCGAGATAACGCGTGAACACGGTACTGTACAATGCATTGCCTGCAAAGCTGCGACGAATAAAAAATGCACCGCCGCCACGCATTATCGAACCTACGATCGGAATGTTCAGATTAATACCGGCTGCTATGTGGGGAATCGCATAACCTTTTTCGTAAATTGAATGTGATAGCAACAAGTAATCCATGTGACTGCGATGACAAGGTACATACACCACTTCATTGCCTTCAATCACTGCGCGCAAGTTTTCCAAGTGATGTAATTCAACACCATCATAAAGACGGTTCCAGACGCGAGTTAACAATCGCGCC
Organism: Steroidobacteraceae bacterium; assembly: GCA_025927665.1. Classification (GTDB taxonomy): domain Bacteria; phylum Pseudomonadota; class Gammaproteobacteria; order Steroidobacterales; family Steroidobacteraceae; genus CAILZL01. The sequence goes on from JAICKZ010000171.1 coordinate 6,388, forward strand.
AATAGGTTGACGGTGGTGTGTGAATAATTTGCGGCGATTTCACGCACACAAGCCTCGGCGGCTCGCATTGCTTGCGCACGAGTTAGACCCTTGGCTTTCATTTCATTGCGCATCGCTTGGCGTACGCTTTGTGCACGCAACACCTGTGCAACAATATTGCTGCGACTGGCAACTTCCGGTCCGATAACCGCAGCGCGTTGTCGATACAACAAACCACGGCAGATGCGGGCAACGCGTCGTGCAGCATGGGCGGTATCGGTCGCATCGCCAAACATCGACTTCAATGTTACCGGCTCACCAAATTGTATGACGAGTGAACGGCCATTGAACATCACGGCGAGCATACGTCGTATGATGCCGATCTCATCACTCCAACTGGCAGCAAATGGCAAGCGTAACCATGATGATTCTTTATCAGGGGCGCGGCCCCAGAAGACACTGACAGGCACCAGCTCCACATCTGTGGCAACGTCGGCAGTAGTTTGATTTTGCGTATGCGAAAAATGTTGGATAATTAACTGACGAAAATTATCCGGCAAACGATGATCCAGTCGATTACGCAACCATCCTACCCAACGTTGCAAACAGATGATGCGTTCATCAGAATCATTGAGAGAAGAGTCTTTCAATAGCGCTTGCCAGTGAGGTCGATTTAATAAC
>JAICKZ010000210.1 GCA_025927665.1 Steroidobacteraceae bacterium
CTGTATCGCGGACTTCGCAAGCAACAAGTTTATCGACCCAGCAAAGGATGGTCACTTTTTCTGTTGCGCATTGCACTGGCGTCGCTTGCGATGACAAGCGTGTTGTATTTGTTTTCAGGTGATGCGGCAACGTGGATCGACTTGACTAATATCAAACGCATTTTATGGTTGAGTGAATTGGTCGTTGGTGGGGCACTCGTGTACTTCGCCAGTTTGTGGTTGGTCGGTATGCGTCTTCAACATCTGCAGCACTGATTGAACATGCAATTCATTCGCGGCCTGCACAATGCTAGCGCCAACTCTGCAATCAAGCAGGGCGTAGTTGCAACGATCGGTGGATTTGATGGCGTGCATCGTGGTCATCAAGCTTAGCTTGCAGCATTTAATACCAAAGCTCATGAAATGAATTTGCCAAGCATGGTGATTTCATTTGAGCCTGGTCCGCGTGAATTTTTTATGAAAGATGCTGCGCCGCCACGTCTGCAACGTTTTCGCGACAAGTATCAGGCACTGCAAAACAATGATGTTGATGTGTTCACTTGTTTACACTTTGATGTTCGTTTGCAAAGCATGAGCGCCACTGCATTTGTTGAACGCGTGTTGTGTGAATCATTAAATGTTCGTTGGTTGCTGGTCGGTCATGATTTTCGTTTCGGACGAGGTCGTGAAGGTGATATTAAACGCTTGCGATCATTGAGTACTGCCAATCGGTTCGGTGTCGATGAGTTTGCGCCTTTTATGATTGATCATCAGCGTGTCAGCAGCACGCTGGTGCGAGAAGCGTTGACACAGGGAAACATGCAACGAGCCACGCACTTACTGGGCCGACCGTATACCATCAGCGGTCGCGTTATCGCCGGCAAGCAACTTGGTCGCACCTTGGGATTTCCGACGGCAAATTTGTCGTTGCAACGTCTTATTCCATTACGCGGCGTGTTTGCGGTGCGAGTCAACGGAGCGGGACTTAAATCAGCGGCGGCAGTGGCAAGTCTTGGAACTCGTCCCGTCGTCAATGGCGTAGAGCCATTGCTTGAAGTATTTATCTTTGATTTCGTCGGCGATCTGTATCACCAACAAATTGCGGTTGAATTTGTGGCACGATTACGTGACGAACGCTGGTTTCCGTCTCTTGATGCACTGAAGGAACAAATGCAGATGGATGCAGAGCAAGCACGCCGTGTTTTGCAGGTCTGAGTTTGTGGCTTACTGACAGCGCATTTTTGTTTAACGAGTTTGACTAGGATTTCCGTCTGCGCAGAATGATTTGATGATTCTGATCGGAATAACACAAGTTCTGTTGAGAATGGCTCAATAGTTATTGATACATTAATTAGTAATTGAAATTGAAAATGTGATTCGACTATGACGACTGACTACAAAAGTACTTTGAATTTACCGAGCACGGATTTTCCGATGAAGGCGGATCTTGCGCGTCGCGAACCTGATCAGCTTAAGCGGTGGACGGAGAAACAGATTTACCAAACCTTGCGTCAACAACGCAAAGGTCAACCGACTTATATTTTGGCGGATGGACCTCCTTACGCAAATGGTCCGATTCATCTGGGGCACTCTATCAACAAAGTGTTGAAAGACATTGTCGTAAAATCGCGCAGCATGGATGGCTTTGATGCGCCGTTCGTGCCGGGTTGGGATTGTCATGGCCTGCCTATCGAACATCAGATTGAGAAAGAACGTGGCAAAGAAGTGAAACGGTTGGAACCGCGCGCATTTCGGCAAGCTTGTCGTGAGTATGCAATGGACCAGGTGAATGGTCAGCGCGAAGACTTCAAGCGCTTGGGTGTGATTGCAGATTGGGATCATCCTTATCTCACCATGGATCCGAAATTCGAAGCGGAACAATTGCGTGCTTTTGCAATGATCTTTCGCAATGGCCATGTGTATAAAGGATTGAAGCCGGTGCATTGGTGCATGGATTGCCAATCGGCGTTGGCAGAAGCAGAAGTGGAATACGAAGACCGTACTTCGCCTGCAATTGATGTGAAGTATTCCGTCACCGATAAGTCAGAAGCTGCGCGACGTTTTGACATCAACATTGAATTGCAAGGAGATGTTTCAGTTGTTATCTGGACAACCACACCATGGACATTGCCAGCGAGTCAGGCCGTTACTGTGAATGCCGAGTTTGAATATGTACTCGCAGAGATCGGCGTGCATGATTACATCATTGTTGCGCAAGACTTGTTAAACACGTTGCAAGCTCGCGCCAAACTTGAGACCGTGAATGTCGTCGCTGCAGTGCGTGGCGAAGCACTCGAAGGTTTGCAATTGCGCCATCCATTCTACGATCGCATTGTGCCTGTGATTCTTGGTGACCATGTCACGCTCGATGCAGGTACGGGCGCGGTGCATACTGCGCCGGGGCATGGTCAAGAAGACTATGTAGTTGGCATGAAGTATAAACTTCCTATTGATAGCCCCGTGGGTGGTGATGGACGGTTTCTGCCTAATACATTGTTATTTGCAGGTGAAAAAGTATTCGATGCCAATTCACATGTTATTGAAGTGTTGAAGCAACAGGGAAGATTGCTACACGCAGAAAAAATACACCACAGTTATCCGCATTGCTGGCGTCATAAAACGCCGGTAATTTTCCGTGCGACATCGCAATGGTTTATCAGTATGGAGAAGGCCGGCTTGCGCGCCGGTGCGTTACGCGAGATTGCCAAAGTGAAATGGATGCCGGAGTGGGGTGAAAATCGTATCAGTAGCATGATTGCCAATCGCCCTGATTGGTGTATCTCGCGTCAGCGCATGTGGGGTGTGCCCATTCCTTTGTTCATTCACCGCGTCAGTGGTGAATTGCATGCTGATACAGTGCAACTTATTGAAAAAGCCGCGTTATTGGTGGAGCGGCAAGGCATAGACGCATGGTTTGAGCTTGATGCTGCGCAGTTGCTTGGAGCCAATGCCGATCAATATGAAAAAGTCACTGACATTATGGACGTATGGTTTGATTCGGGCGTAGTGCATCATTGCGTGCCCGCAACACATCCTTCGGTGACGGCGCCGGCAGATTTGTATCTTGAAGGTTCGGATCAACATCGCGGTTGGTTCCAAAGCTCATTGCTAACTTCCGTTGCGATGCATGATCGCGCGCCATATAAAGCAGCGTTGACACATGGTTTTACCATCGACGACAAGGGTCGCAAGATGTCGAAGTCATTGGGCAATGGTATAGAGCCACAAAAGGTTGCCAATACGCTGGGTGCAGATGTGTTGCGTTTGTGGGTCGCCGCTACCGATTACTCCAACGAAATGAGTTTGTCCGATGAGATTCTCAAGCGCGTCACGGATTCTTATCGACGCATGCGCAATACCGCACGCTTTATCCTCGGCAATCTTGCAGATTTTGATCCAGCACTGCATCAAGTCGCAGTGAAAGACATGCTTGACCTGGATCGCTGGGCTGTGTTGCGCAGTGAACAACTTCAGCAAGAAATTATTCAAGCTTATCGCAATAATGAATTTCATTTGATCTACCAGAAAGTACACAATTTTTGTGGTGTAGATATGGGTGCGTTTTATCTCGACGTGCTTAAAGATCGTCTATACACCACAGCGGCCGGTAGTCGTGCGCGTCGTTCAGCACAAACCGCGATGTGGTTGATCATTGAATGCATGGTGCGATGGCTTACACCGATTCTTACTTTTACTGCCGAAGAAATTTGGAAGTTCATGCCAGGGGTTACAACACGCGAAGCATCGGTCTTGTTGGCAACTTGGATGCAATTACCCGCTGTCGATCAACCTGCCATTAATTGGTCTGAAATGTTGGCCTTGCGTAGCTCGGTTGCGCGTGAACTGGAAAAAATTCGCGTTGCGGGTGCGATTGGCGCGCCGTTGGATGCGAGCGTCGTGATCTATGCTGATGGTGCAGCCTACGAAATGTTGAAAAAACTTGGCGATGAACTACGTTTTGTTTTCATTACTTCGGAAGCAACATTAAAGCACGCCAATGAGAAATCAACCGATGCGATTGCAGATGATAGTGGCAAAGTTTGGATTAGCGTCACGCCAGTAGCGCACGCAAAATGTATTCGTTGCTGGCATAAGCGTGCTGATGTAGGCTCACACGCCGAGTATCCTGAGATTTGCGGCCGCTGTGTTATCAACATGAATGGAGCGGGCGAGGAGCGTCACTATGTCTGAGTTTTCAAATCCAGCCGCATCCGCCGTTGCTCAAAAGCTGGAACCTGTGAGTCATGGGGCGACGTCGTGGTTATGGTTATCGTTGGTGATAATAGTACTGGATCAAGTAACCAAGGCCATGATCAATAGTTCATTGGATCTATACGAACGCGTCACTATTTTTTCCTTGTTGGAACTGACTCATCAACACAATGCGGGCGCCGCGTTCAGCATGCTTAATAATGCATCTGGATGGCAGCGTTGGTTCTTTATTGGATTGGGAACAACGGTGAGTGTGGTGTTGGTGTTTTGGTTACGCAAAATTCGTAGTAATGAACAAACACTGCTCGCCGTGGGCCTGTCGCTAATACTCGGTGGTGCATTGGGTAATGTGATTGATCGCATATGGCTCGGATACGTGATTGACTTTATTCATGTGCATTGGGATCAAATGAATTTCAGTTTCCCGGCATTCAATGTGGCTGATACGGCGATATCGGTGGGCGCGGGTTGCTTGATTCTGGATGCATTTCTGGAAAGTCGAAAAATTCCAATCAATGCAGTGTCCGTTCAATATGCTGAGGAATCCACGGCAACCAATCAATATACGGGACGCCGTAGTTCAGATCGAACCACGAGCAGCAATAGTTGATGCAAATTCTACTTGCTAATCCACGCGGTTTTTGTGCAGGTGTCGATCGCGCCATCGAAATTGTTGAACGCGCTATCGAACTGTTCGGCGCTCCCATTTACGTCCGTCATGAAGTGGTGCATAACAAGTATGTAGTTGATCAATTGCGCAATATGGGCGCAGTGTTTGTTGAAGAATTGAGCGATGTACCCGATGATTCGCATGTCATTTTCAGCGCACATGGAGTCTCGCGTGCCGTACAGAATGAAGCCAAGCGACGCGGCTTAAAAGTTTTTGATGCCACCTGCCCATTGGTAACCAAGGTGCATATGGAGGTCACACGCTATGCAAGCGAAGCTCGAGAAGTGGTGTTGATCGGTCATGAAGGCCATCCAGAAGTGGAAGGCACCATGGGGCAGTTTGATAGTTCATTCGGCGGTAGTATTTCTTTGGTAGAAACACCTGATGACGTTGCCAAATTGGTGGTACGCAATCCTGAAGCGATTGCGTTCGTCACGCAGACCACATTGTCTGTTGATGATACCGAGCGTGTCGTCAATGCATTGAAAAAACGCTTTCCTGCATTGCGAAGTCCTCGCAAAGAAGACATTTGCTATGCCACACAAAACCGTCAGGATGCGGTCAAGAATCTTGTTAAGCAATGTGACATCATTTTAGTAGTGGGCTCGCCCAGCAGCTCAAATTCCAATCGCCTCCGCGAGATTGCAGAAAAGGCTGGAATTCCAGGGTATTTGATTGATGGTCCCGATGATCTGCGACGCGAATGGTTTATCAATAAACAATTGGTTGGGCTCACCGCAGGCGCTTCAGCGCCCGAGATACTTGTGCAACGCGTTGTCGCTCGTATTCGTGAATGGGGTGGACACTTGCCCGCTGAAGCCAACGGTCAAACTGAAACCGTGATGTTTAGCTTGCCGCGTGAATTGCGACGAGTCAGCCAATAGTTCAGCTATAGTTATCAGTAGTTGATTGTTTCGAGTGCTCATGTTTGCGCTTGTCAAAAGATTCCACGCTTGCACGTAAATTGATACCTAAAGTAAATTGATAC
>JAICKZ010000018.1 GCA_025927665.1 Steroidobacteraceae bacterium
CGTATGGTTAAAACATGCCACACCACAAAACATTGTGATTGGCGGCGCAGCGGGCGCCGCACCACCGGTGCTCGGTTGGTGTGCCGTCACCGGTACAGTGCATCCACATGCTCTATTGTTGTTCTTGATTGTTTTCGCCTGGACCCCACCGCATTTTTGGGCGCTGGCCATTGCACGTCGTGATGATTACGCCAAGGTTGGTATTCCTATGTTGCCCGTTGTGTATGGAGTTGAATTCACGCGTTTACACATTTTGCTGTACACCATTATCTTGGTGTTGGTGACGTTACTACCCTTCCTTACACATATGGCAAGCCTGTTGTATTTGATCAGCGCGGTGATACTGGGTATCTGGTTTATGGTTTATGCATTGCGATTGATGTATCGCCCCACAACGCGTCTGCCTATGAAGACCTTTGGATTTTCCATTACTTATTTGTCGTTGTTATTCGCCATGCTGCTAGTGGACCACTATGTTCCACTCACTTGGTCGTAAGGTTTATTGTGACACGTTCTGGCAACTCATCATTGATGCCTTGGCTAATCACCGGCGTCATCGCAGTGATCGTGTTTGGGTCGTTGTATCCATTCAGCTTGAGTGGACGAAACCCTGGTTTGCTTTCTGCTTTTGGCTATTTAACTTGGGCGCGCGCCAGCCGTACCGATCAAACACTCAATATACTGATGTACGCACCTTTCGGGTTTTGCAGCGTGCTGTGGTTAAAGCGTACCTTTGGCACTACATGGTCGTTATTGTTGTCGTCCATGATGGGTATGTTGTTGTCACTTTCGTTGGAAATCACACAGGTTTATTTCGAACGCGTACCCAGCTATAGGGATGTGATGATGAATACCGCTGGAACTTTATTGGGTGCTATTTTTGGATTGAGCTGGAGTTCGCTAACCAAGTTAATTGCGCTGCCCGATAATGTGCGATCCCAGCCTGGAGATCGTAATGCTCTGCTATTGGTGTTGCTGTGGATAGTGTGGCGAATGATTGATGCATCGTTTCATGTCAATCTGGCACATTTCAAGATGGTCATCTATCCCGTGTTGCATATTGAGATTTCATGGCTGCTGGTATTGAGATACTTGTTGCTATGGATGATAGCGTCACTGGCTGTATTAAGCTTTGCGTCCAGGCCTCGTGGCAATGAGGCTTTATTATTCATGATTGGATTGATCATTGTAGGTCGCGTTTTATTTGTGTCACCGGCGTTTGATTCTTCAGAGCTGTTGGCGTTATTGCTATTGCTACCCGCGCTGATTGCGATCCACGCACTGCGCTGGGTTCCCGCTTCCATTATTGTTTTATGCGCGCTATTCAGCCTTTATATTTACGATCATGTGCTGCCTATGAGTATTGGCGCGTTCCATGCAAGTTTTGACGTGATTCCTTTCGTGTCCTGGATACGAAATGGATTTGCAGTTGATACCAATGCCTTACTGCATATGTTGTTTGTCTTTACGGCAATGATATGGCTGCTAAAGGAGTGTGCATTATCATTACGTGCATCAGTTGTATTGGTGGTACTCATATTGTTGGGAATTGAAATATTACATTTATGGCAAGTAGGGCGAACAGGCTCTATTACCCGTCCGGTCTTGGCATTGCTCATGGGATGGTTGATGTTGCTACTGGCCAAGCATCATCGCTCGGCAGTTTCCAAAAATGCCTGATTAAAACACTATTCTTGAGCGGAACCGCGAGGACATAAGTCGCAGCAAGTATTGGCCAGACATAGTCCACAGGGTAAACTACGCCATGTAGTTTATACTTGAGTGGAAGTCATATCTGGCTTTGTTATCCACCACTGCAGAAATTTATTGTTGTAGATTCTCGTTTCGCAGCCATGAGCAATGGTTGAATTGAATTGCAATTGCTCTTAACGATTTGACACACCTGACATATATAATTTATCTCAAACATCGGATCTCCTGATTGCATGGATATTTCACATCTCGTTGATAAGTTGAACGACGCACAGCGACAAGCTGTAACCGCGCCCATCGGTCCTGCCTTAGTGTTGGCCGGCGCCGGTAGCGGCAAAACACGAGTCTTGACTCATCGGGTTGCGTGGTTGGTTGAAGTTGAGGGAGTGTCATCACAGGGAATCATGGCGGTGACGTTTACCAATAAGGCCGCAGCAGAAATGCGTGCGCGTATCGAACACATGTTGCACATGTCTACGGCGCCATTATGGATTGGCACGTTTCACGGCATTGCACATCGCTTATTACGAATTCATTGGCGCGAAGCAAACTTGCCGCAAGCTTTTCAAATCATGGATGCGGACGACCAGCAACGCATGGTCAAAAAAATACTTAAAGCGATGGGCCTTGATGAAGATCGTTGGATACCGAAAGAAGTAGTGTGGTTTATCAATGCGCAAAAGGATGCGGGCTTGCGCCCCAAACATCTGAAAGATGAAGGCGATATGACTCGTCAGCAAATGATCAAATTATATGCTGCGTATCAAGATGCCTGCGAGCGTGGCGGCATGGTGGATTTTGCGGAATTGTTATTACGTGTATGTGAACTATTGCGCGATAACTTGGATCTTCAAGCACATTATCGACGTCGTTTTCAACATGTGTTAGTTGATGAGTTTCAAGATACCAATGCGATTCAATATCAATGGTTGCGGCTACTGGTCGGGCCAGAAGGCAATCCCTTTGTCGTCGGTGATGATGATCAATCCATTTATGGTTGGCGCGGTGCCAAAGTAGGTAATCTACTGCAATTCCAAAAAGATTATCCGCGAGTGCAAGTATGTCGGCTGGAACAAAACTATCGCTCTACTGCCAATATCCTAAATGCTGCCAACAAACTGATTGAAAACAATAATGGCCGCATGGGCAAGAATCTATGGACCAGTGGCAATGATGGCGAGCCTATTAAATTGTATGCGGCTTACAACGAACGCGACGAAGCGGATTTTGTTGTCAATCGCATTCGCAACTGGGTGGATAAAGGTGGCAAGCGTAGTGAATGCGCCATTCTCTATCGCTCCAATGCGCAATCACGCGTATTTGAAGAAGCCATGATCTCAGCTCGCATGCCTTATAAAGTATATGGTGGCTTGCGATTCTTTGAACGTGCCGAAATCAAGGACGCACTTGCATATATGCGTCTGGTACACAATCGCGGCGATGACGCCTCATTCGAACGCGTGGTGAATTTGCCGACTCGCGGCATTGGTCAACGCACAATGGACATTGTGCGTGATTATGCACGCGCCAATGCATGCACATTATGGACTGCTGCAGGCGCTTGCTTGCAGACACTGGGCTCCAAAGGTGGCGTGTCATTGCATGGTTTTATGTTGATGATTGAAAAAATGGATCAAGCCACTCGTGAGTTGCCCTTACATGAGCAGGTTGATCACGTCATTGCTCATAGTGGTTTGATTGCTCATTTCAAGAATGACAAGAATGGTGGCGAAGCGCGCATCGAAAACTTGGAAGAATTGGTTAGCGCTGCGCGTGGCTTCAATGCCGACACCGCAGTTTCAGAAGAAGCAGGTGAGATGACACCGATTGCCGCATTCTTATCACATGCAGTGCTCGAATCGGGCGAAGGTCAAGCGGATGCCGGCGAAGACTGTGTGCAGATGATGACGTTGCATACCGCGAAGGGTTTGGAATTTCCACTGGTATTCTTATGTGGCATGGAAGAAAACCTGTTTCCACATTCACGTTCAGTAAACGAACCCACTGGTTTGGAAGAAGAACGTCGCCTTTGTTACGTAGGCATTACGCGTGCAATGAAACAATTGTTTTTGAGTTACGCTGAATCGCGACGTCTACATGGCGTGGACAATCATTATTCACCATCGCGATTCATTCGTGAAATTCCACCAGAATTGTTGGAAGAGATCAGGCCGCGCATTCAAGTCTCACGACCCATATACACTCCACAAGCTTACTCGTCTTCGCGAAATAGTAAGCTGATTGAAGAAACACAGAACGGTATTCGTTTAGGTCAGCGCGTAAAGCATGGAAAGTTCGGCGATGGTGTGGTGCTTGAAATGGAAGGGCAAGGCACCCATGCACGCGTACAAGTTCGTTTCGAACGACAAGGCACCAAGTGGTTAATGTTGTCGTTCGCGAATTTAGAAACGATTTGATTTTTCTTTGCGCATTGTAAAGCAGTAGATGCAACCCTGGCGTTCCTTTGTCGCAAGAACAAATATTGACGAATTAAAATTATTGAACAGTTAATGAATCACAGAGGAATATTAGAATGTACAGAAATTTTAAAATTGCGTTAATTGCATTAAGTATTGCAGCGATATCAGCTTGTACAATGACTACGCCACGCTATGATTCAGATCCATCGAATGCCATAACTTTAAAAACCCAAGCGCTAACTGCTGTTAAGGTTGGACAAATTACCAAACAAAGAGGATCGCGAGTCGAATCAGTCTCGATTCGAGGTACCTCCTTGCAATCTGCCAATGGCTCATTTGAAAACTATATTCGCGACGCGCTTGTTGATGAACTGGATCATGCCGAATTACTAGATCAAAATTCCACTACGCAAATAGATGGCGTCTTATTACGAAATGAATTAGATGGATCCGGCTTACATAGAGGTTATGGTGAGATCGAAATGCAATTTACGGTGTCACGTGATCATACGATTCTGTTCGACAAGAAAATCACGGCACAACAAGAGTGGCGTTCGAATGCCTTAGGAGCGCTGGCTCTCTCCAGAGCGGCCTATAATTACCCTTTAATGATAAAAAAACTACTCGGTAAATTGCTGAAGGATCCTGATTTCATCGTAGCGCTTAAAAAGAATTAATAAGTAGACGCCCATCATCACGCACTGGTCTAATGATGGGCGTCGTATGCTAAAAGTGTGCGACGAGTTAATATTCGTCAAGCATGGTTTACAGATAAAGCGACAGCACTCTTGTCGACCAAATCGAATTGGCATCAGTCATTTTTGATAGGCGGTCAAATTCTTGAGTAATGAAAGCTTTTGTTTCGGGTGTGTTCAAGTCACCGATTGCTTTCACCGCCATATCACGATCTTCGCGTGAAGATGTCGGCTTGCTGTAAATGTCTTTCAATAATTGAAATTCACTGACGGCGTTCATAGTACCCAATGACGACATCGCCGCTTGCCGAACGTATTCATCAGTATCGCTTGTCAATGATATTAATGTTTTCAAAGCCAACGGATTATTGGTAAAACCAAGCGCGTAAACATCCAAATATCTATCAGCGGTTCGGTTCTCGGATATTTTTGCAATCAATTGATTCACTGCATCATCGCTGGCGTGATTCTTATAAAGCGCGTTGGCAATTTTACTTGAAAACTCTTTTACCGCGATGCTGAGTGGTTGATTAAAAGTGGGTTCGACCACTTCATCAAATGACCAAACGGGTACTTTTCCGCGTCTTACAAACGCGGTAATACGCTTCGTGCCACTGCTGGTTTCTAAATCTGCTTTCAAAAAAGTAAAGGTGTAAAATGCACTATACGCACTTGATCGATGATTAAGGATATGAAACTGCTTGAGATGAATCTTCGTGGCTCCAGCATCGCCGACTACGGCAGATACTGATAAGCCGCGTGACTTCAATTCTTCAGTGACAGAATCCGAAAGAAATTTTGGTGGATCAATAAGCTGCCCATTCACTTTCAATGATGCCGGTAGAATGCCACTGCTAAAGGTTGTATCCGAGCCGCGACGCTCGTCATTGATGGACAATTGTGACACTGACGGTTGATTAACACCCACATACTTCATCCCAGATGGCGCTGGTGATTTTACGTTATAGAACGATGGGGCACATGCAGTCATCAGTAGCGAAGCAAGTAACAAGGAACAGGTTAAGAAATAGTGAGCAAGCCGTGACATGAGATCTCCTTCCATCTAAGATGGTTGTGATAATTAGTATCCAATTCAAGAATATCGTGTCGTCTACATGTCGACAAGGCAAAACTTTAAATAGTCTTTAAAAATCGCTTGTATCAGTAATCTACGAATATTCCGTATCGACACCTTTATCCAATCCGTGACTAATTTATTGGCAATTTCTGGAAGCTTACGTGCGGCATCTCTTAATTCCATGTTATTACGCGCGCTAATTCGCATTGCACCAAGTGATATACGAATAACACAGTACCTTGATATGGCAAGTTTGCCGCTGTTCAATCCCGATCTTGAAGCTACGCTTCCTGCTTCGGTAGTTGGATTGCGTGATCAACTTACTGATGTTGACGGTGTGATCATCGCTAGTCCGGAATATGCACATGGTATTAGTGGCGTAATGAAGAATGCATTGGACTGGATGGTCAGCAATGAATCTTTTGTCAACAAACCTGTGATGCTTTTGAATGCCTCGCCACGCGCAACGCTTGCACAACAAGCTTTGCGCGAAACATTGTTGACGATGTCATCACGAGTGATTGACGCAGCCTATGTTGTTGTACCGATATTAGGGTCGAAGCTGGATGAAAATGAGATAGTAACGCATCCAGATATATCGCATACTCTGTTAACTGGATTGCGAACGTTTGTTGCGCAAATCTAGAAAAGGAAAATAGCGAGCAAGCTGTTGATGATCGATTTTACGGTTGCTGTTCAGGAACTGTGTAATCAATACTGCCAAAAGTGTCATTGGTCATTTGGATGTGCTGACCAGGTGCAAATACCCAACCTTCTGCTTCACCAATGGACTGAACGCCATTGCCAGGCAACTGCAAGTTGGCTTCACGATGATGGCTATTGACTGGATTGAAAAATGAAACAGAAAACGAAATAGGTGTGGGCGCGTTATTCTTGAACAATGCTGCCAATCCCGATCCGACTCGTCGATAGGATAAAGCTACTGGAAAGTTTCTTTGCTCCAGTTCGTTAAGTTTTGCTGCGGTGTCGGATAGTTCATTTCGTAGATTGGCAATCTGTCGTTGTGCACGTGTGAGTTCGCTCGTCGAAGTCTTGAGCAGCTGATCCAAATGCATGGACTGTCGATACTCATAGAACGCGCAACCGCCAGCGGCGATGGCAACGATAATTGTTAAGACAACGGTTCGTTCCAATCCACGTGGCTGTTTCGCAGTAGCAATTTGTTCTGTCATGGCAGACTCCATTACTTCGCTGTAGATACATTAGCCGATAATGCGACTGTTGAAAGCGTTATCGCACGCAATACCTTCGTATTGCGTGAAGTAGATTCACATTGTTACTTGCCGACATTCACTTATCACTCGCGTTTGGGCCGTGGCACTTGCTCCAATGCTTTGATGCGTAAATGACGCAACTGCTCAGCAATCTGCGGACCGCTGGCATTCGCGATCATCTCTGCATTGGGCTTAATGGCGGCAATCACTTCTCGAGCTTGTTGCAAAAATCCAGCGGGTGCATAGTCGCGATCTTCAAATCCAGTACGACCGCGGGAATCGGCTTCGCACGCTAGTAAGAATTGCTTGAAACGTTCAGGTCGACGAATGGCATCGAGTTTTTCAAGAAACTCCAGCAGCGTGCTATTACGCATTTCAAATACCGCATGCAACTTTCCGTGCTGCGTAGTGACGAGCAAGGCAAGATCCGTATAATCATTGGGAACACGCAAACGAGCGCACAAGTTCTCCACCAATTTGGCACCACGAACTTCATGGCCGATATGCCGTGGCAAAATATCAACTGGCGTTGTTCCTTTGCCAAGATCATGCATTAATGCGGCGAATCGTGTTACTGGATCTGCACTGAGTCGCGCCGCTTGTTGTAACACCATTAACGTATGAACACCCGTATCAATTTCAGGATGCCAACGTTCGGGCTGTGGTACGCCGAACAAAGCATCCACTTCTGGCATGATGTGTTTAAGCGCACCACAATCGCGAAGCACTTGTAAAAATATTTGCGGTGAATCGGTGGTGAGCGCCAATTGTGTTTCACGCCATACACGTTCCGGTGTCAGCGTTGTCAACTCATTACTAGCTGCGATCTGGCTAAGCAATGCCATCGTTTCAGTGGCAACAGTAAACCCCAATGATGCGAAGCGTGCGGCAAAGCGCGCGACACGCAGCACTCGCAACGGATCTTCAACAAATGCTGGTGAAATATGCCGTAGAACACGATTGGCAATATCTGCTTGTCCCCCATAAGGATCGATCAATGCATTGGTGTCGTCATCCTGCGCAATCGCATTGATGGTTAAATCGCGACGTTGCAAATCTTGCTCCAACGTGACATCGGTGGCGAACCACGTGGCAAAGCCGTGATAGCCCGTGCCGGTTTTACGTTCGGTACGCGCCAATGCATATTCTTCATGTGTCTTTGGATGCAAAAACACCGGAAAATCCCGACCCACAGGCTGATAGCCCAATGACAGCATTTCCTCAGGCGTCGCGCCAACAACCGCCCAATCGCGCTCCTTGACAGGAAGCTTGAGTAAAGCATCGCGCACGGCACCGCCAACAAGATAGGTTTTCATGCAATTAATATAACTTAAGTTATTCTTGCCTTATCAAAATTTTCCGCTTTGCTGATGTATGAAATTGTTACGCAAATTGCTGGTGCTGCTTTGATGGGATTACCACTCACCGGTTGCTATATTCTGCAAGCTGCAACAGGGCAATTGAGTTTACTAGCGCAACGTAAACCGATCGCAAAAATCATTGCAGATCCAGCAACCCCCACTGCTTTGCGATCGCGTTTGGAGTATGCACAAGCCGCTCGTGAATTTGCATCACGCGAGCTTGGATTACCGAATAACAAAAGTTATCGCAGCTACGTTGATCTCAAACGTAGTGAAGTGCTCTGGAATGTATTTGCGGCAGCGGAATTTTCTGTTGAACCAGTACGTTGGTGTTTTCCAATCGCAGGTTGTGTTGTCTATCGTGGATATTTCAAGGAACAATCTGCACAGCGCTATGCACAAAAATTACGCGATAATGGTTACGATGTTGCGGTGAGCGGCGTACCAGCTTATTCAACACTCGGCCATTTCAATGATCCCATCATCAGCACCATGATGAACTGGGATAATATGCAATTGGCTGCGACACTGTTTCACGAGTTAGCACATCAAGTTGTCTATGTAAAAAACGATTCGGCTTTCAATGAAGCTTTCGCCACGACGGTAGCTGACGTTGGTATTAAGCGATGGTTGCAGCAACAACATCATGAAGACGATTTACAAAAGTGGCAGCGTCAACAACAACGCAGCGATGAATTTTCCGCACTGTTGCTACAAACTCGCGAACGATTGCGTGCGATCTATGTCAACAATGAATCGCCCAAGATCATGCGTGCTCAAAAAGCCGATGTGATAAGCACGTTGAAAGCTTCTTACGAACAACTGAAACAGCAATGGAATGGATATTCCGGTTACGACGCTTGGATGAGCCGCTCACTTAACAACGCTGATTTCATCGCCATTGCGATCTATCAACGCTGCGTTCCTAATTTTGAGCAGTTGTTACATAGCGTCAACGACGATTTGCCAAGATTTTATGCCGCAGTAAAAAATATCGCCTCTAATGATACAGATCATTTTTGCAAGGACAACTCGTGAGCGGCTCTTCATGATTCCATATTAAGATGCAATAACTAAACTTCTCTCAACCATTCTGCCGAGAAATGAGTATAAGACTATCGAAGCGTTCTGAATTTATCTTCAACACTTCGATAAGTTGAATGGAGTGAATTAAGTGTAAATCAGCCAGTACGTTTCGCCGCAGCGATTTCCTGTTTACTGGTGCGTTGTACGATGCCTGACTTGCGTGTTGCGCCACGATGACCACGACGATCTTCTTTTTTGAAGTGCTCTTGCTTAGCTTTTGAACCGTATACCTGCGACCATTTTCCACTTTTAAAAATAATTTGATATCCATTCTTCAATATTTGAAAAGGTTTGGTGACCTGATTCATATGATCAAATTGAACGGAGTTAGCCTTATGGAAAGCTTCGAAGTAACTCGGATAAACAAAGTCACTCATCGGAATACCTCGCACTTTGAAGCTCAACGCTTCAACTGGATCGGCACTCTCATAAGCATAAATGATTTTGGGATCCGGACCGATCGTCATGATATTAATGGCTGGATCAACCAACATTTCTACCAGTTCGTGTGATGCGGATACACTGACCAACTCGCCATTTTTCAAAGTGGTCTTAACAAAAACTTTGGATAATGGTAAACCTGATGGCGTCAAATCGTGATAAGCCAATGCACCTGGTTGATCGGCATTATCCAAAAATACCATTGCCCATTGACCCGCCACAAAGCCCTTTGTTTTCACCAATTTTGCAGGCGTACCCCAAACTGGCGCGACATGTTTATCGATGTATTCCTGCATGGCTGCAATGAGCTTGTCGAAATCGACACCCAAATCAACCGTGGCCTGATTAAAGCATGCGATAGTGGGTATATCGCCTTGGTTGAATGCTGAATAGATTGCTTTCGTTCGCGCCATGACAAGTCCTCGATTAACTGATGGATTAACAAATTTCTGATGAGCATCTCATGACGCTCACCTATCGTCGACCAAGAAACTGCCGACGATGCAGTATTGTATGGCGTACACAGCTCAATATAATCAAATCGCGGAAAATGCGTAGTAAATGAGCATCGCGATAGTTGCAAGTGATAGTAATAGCAAAGAATAAAATTCAATATTAACGCTACTATCATTGATAACTGTTTCTGCTTAAGCGTTACATGATGATGACGTTATCCATTATCGGAGCGTAATCGCGTACAATTTGCACCATTACCGTTACCTTCTGAATAAATACCTGTGAATTATCGCCACGCGTTTCATGCCGGCAATGTTGCCGATGTGCACAAGCATGTCATTTTGCTTGCAGTGCTTGACTACTTATTACAAAAACCGAAACCCATTCTGTATTTGGATACACATGCAGGTCGTGGTGAATACGATCTGCGTTCTGCAGAAGCAGAACGCAGTAATGAATGGCAATACGGTATCGGCCGTGTATTAAATGTACAATTCAACTCACCTGCACTACGCCGTTACCAACACATTGTCCGCGAACTGCAATCTCAATTGCGTAGCACTCACGTATATCCCGGTTCACCATTGATAGCACACAGTGTGTTACGCGACATGGATCGACGTGTATTGGTCGAAGCGCATGCTGAAGAATGCGTGGCTTTGCGAAAATGTATGCGTCAACAACACGAACTGAACTTGACCATCAACGATGGCGATGGTTATCACGCACTGCGTGCTTATCTACCTCCAAAAGAAAAACGCGGCATGGTATTGATCGATCCACCCTTTGAAGCATCGGACGAATTCATTCAACTACAACAAGGTCTTAAAACGGCTGCAGAACGCTGGCCTACAGGTGTGTATTGCTTGTGGTATCCGCTGAAAGCGGGCGGATTGGTCAATCCGTTTTATGCGGCGCTTAAGCAAAGTGGTTTGACCAAATTGTTGCTGCTTGAATTATGGGTGCGCCCTATCGACACTCCATTAGGCTTAAATGGTTCAGGTTTGTTAATTATGAATCCACCTTGGCAATTGGACGTGCATATGCGTACTGCGTTGAATGAACTATTGCCAACACTTGCGCCTGAAGGTCAAGGTGGGGTACGAGTTCAATGGTTAGTGAGTTAATAACGTGCACTAGAAATTGTCATTGACATTCCTTGTATCGAAAGCAACTTGTAAGATGATCGTTCACCATGCCCGTGGCTTGCATATGTGCATAAATAATTGTGCTGCCAACAAATCGAAAGCCGCGTTTTTTTAGATCTTTTGATAGTGCATCAGAGTGTGGCGAAGTGGCAGGTACATCGCCATGCTGCTTGCGCTTGTTAACAATAGGTTTACTACCGACGAAGCTCCATAGATGCTTCACAAAATCACCCTCCTTTTCTTTGAATTCGAGCAATGCGCGTGCATTGGTAATGGCGGATTCAATCTTCAAACGATTGCGCACAATGCTGGCATCATTCATCAGACGCGTTACATCGCGTTTGCCAAAGCGAGCCACTTTTTCAATGTCGAAGTTAGCGAATGCCTGACGATAGCCTTCACGCTTGTTCAGAACGGTGGACCAGGAAAGTCCCGCTTGTGCGCCTTCTAATATTAAAAATTCAAACTGCTTTTGCTCGTCGAATACTGGTACACCCCATTCATTATCATGATAGTCGAGATACAAATCGTTACCGCTCAGTGCCCAGGTGCAACGCTTGAGAGATGATGGCATGATGAAGTTCCGCAATATAAATGGAAGGTGGAAACGGTACTTTAACCCGTAGCTGGAAGGCAACCTGTTTCCGTTACGCACATGTTGAGGTATAAGGACACCTGTAATCGGCATTTGGAAGTCGTTCTGATATGCAAAAAGTCGTTGGCCAATTTCCACATACCCGTATGCGGCGCATGCGACGCGATCATTTTTCGCGACGTATGATGTGTGAAAATAGTTTATCGGCTGCCAATTTCATCTTGCCAGTGTTTGTCATCGAAGGCGAGAAACAACGTCATGCGGTTACTTCCATGCCGCAAGTAGAACGACTCAGTATTGATCAGTTACTGCTGGAAGCTGAAAGTGCATTGAAGCTTGGAATTCCGGCGGTGGCATTATTTCCTGTCACATCAGCGGCGAAGAGCGATGATGGTCGTGAAGCATGGAACCCCGAAGGATTGGCGCAACGTGCCGTGCGTGCCTTGAAAAAAAACTTGCCTGAGCTCGGTGTCATTACCGATGTAGCGCTTGATCCATTTACTTCACATGGTCAGGACGGATTGGTAAATGTCCAAGGCTACGTAATGAATGATGAAACCATTGCAGCGTTGGTAAAACAATCATTGTCGCATGCCGAAGCCGGTGCCGATATTGTGGCACCCAGCGACATGATGGATGGTCGCGTTGCTGCCATTCGCATGGCATTAGAAAACGCCGGTCATGTACACACGCGGATTCTTGCTTACTCAGCGAAGTATGCATCGAGTTTTTATGGCCCATTTCGTGATGCCGTAGGCTCTGCAACCAGTTTGGGCAAAGGCAATAAATACAGTTATCAAATGGACCCGGCCAATAGTGACGAAGCTTTGCGCGAAGTTGCATTAGATATTCATGAAGGTGCCGATATGGTGATGGTGAAACCTGCCATGCCTTATCTTGATATCGTTCGACGTGTTAAAACCGAACTGGGTGTGCCTACCTTTGCATATCAGGTTAGCGGTGAATACAGCATGCTCATGGCTGCGATCGGCAATGGCTGGCTGGATGAACGTGCCGCAGTCTTGGAGTCATTGCTTGCGATTCGTCGCGCTGGTGCTGATGGCATTCTTACCTATTTTGCAAAACGTGCGGCACAGTGGTTGCAATCATGAATTCAACAGCAGATCGATATGCAGTGGTGGGCTATCCGGTCAAGCACAGTCGTTCACCGTTTATTCACGCCATGTTTGCCAAGCAAACAGATCAAAATCTCAGCTATCAAATGATGGAAGTAACACCGCAACAACTGGAGACGGAAGTTAAAAAGTTCTTTGAAAGCGGTGGCAAAGGTTTGAACATTACGGTGCCGCATAAACAGGCCATACGTTCATGCACGCGATTTCAAACACCGCGCGCCGAACTTGCCGGTGCCATTAATACCCTGGTGTTGATGCAAGATGGCACGTTACTCGGCGACAATACTGATGGTGTTGGTTTGCTGACTGATTTGACGCAAAACTTGAATGCGCAATTACGCGATAAGCGTATTTTAATGTTAGGCGCAGGCGGTGCAGCACGCGGTGTCATTGCGCCGCTATTACAACAAGCGCCGACTGAATTGGTCATCGCCAACCGCAACGTTGAGCGCGCCGATCGATTGGTAGAAGAATTCATGACGTTGGGTTCACTGAGCAGTGTTGCATTCGAAGCCATTGAACCGGTTCCATTTGATTTTATTATCAATGCAACTTCGGCAAGCCTACAAGGCGAAATGTTGGCTTTGCCAACGGGCATTGTTGGTGAACACACTTTGTGCTACGACATGGCCTACGCAAAAGACGGTACGGTATTCACACGCTGGGCTAAACAACAAGGTGCGGCTGAAGCCGTGTTGGGCTGGGGCATGTTGGTGGAACAAGCAGCTGAATCTTTTTTTCTGTGGCGCGGTATAAGACCCGATACCAAACCAGTACTCGAAGCATTGTTGAAGCCACCACCGCGAACGTCTGCTACGCCATAATGTAAATACCTACCATGCATGCTGTGGAAAGAATAGCCCTTCAAGACTCAATCAGTTGGGCTGAAGAATGTGGTAATTTAATTGAAGATGTTAATTTCCCGTATTCATCTCGTGCACGAATTTCTGCAGCTTTATTTCATTTATGTATTGAACATCATAGTGGAATAAATGCCCTTACTCATAATGATCTCTATGCTTCGGCTTTAGCCTTGCGTAGACCACAACTAGATTCATATCTGCGTGGTTCATGGATATTAAATTGTGCAACTGAAGAACAAATCGAATTATTCCTTTCAGGAAAAGACCCACCCCATGTAGATACGATGATCAAACTACTTGAGACGCAAGAAAATTTTGCAGGAGGTATTCTTGGTAAAATTAAGACTAATTTGTGGCGCTCCTTATGCGACTTCACACATGGTGGGATGCTACAAGTTACCGCTCGAAGTACGCTGACCGAAATACAACTAAGTCATAAACCTGAACAAACAGTTCAAACTCTGGGAATGTCCTCAATTCTATCGTTATTGGCTTGTGTGGGTATCGCTGAAATAGCCAAGTCAGATAAACTTGCGAATGATGCACGAGATAAATATCAATCAATTTACGGCGGAGCAATTACTCCCCGGTAACTTCATATAATGAATTTATAAATGTGTATTTAAGTACATTAGATAATGCGCTGTGCTCACTATTAACATCACATTAACGCCAAATTACACTCACTGCCCAAATACCCAGCGTAATATGGCAGCTTGTACATCATCACCGCCATATAATGCGGCGGGATGATTAATAAAGATAACCACAACAAAATTTTTACCGCTGACTGCGTTTACATATCCCGCTAATGCAGTCACATCATCAAGATGACCGGTCTTCATGCGTATGCGTCCACGCATGCCACTGGCAGTAAAACGATTTCGCAAAGTCCCGTCGGTTGCAGCGAGCGGCAGTGAGGCGGCAAACTCCGGCATCCATTGGCTTTGCCACGCAGTCCTTAGCACACTTGCCAATCCAGTTGCAGTGACACGCTCAACGCGTGATAACCCCGAGCCATTATCAATAACCCAGCCAGTGGTATCGACGTGATGAGTTTGTAGCCAATCAATTATCATCTTCCGACCGTTCTCCAGTCTCGCCGGACTACCATATTTTTCAGCACCCAATGTCAATAACAATGTGCGTGCCATAACGTTGTTGGAAAACTTGTTGATCAAGCGAATGATCTCTCCCAGTGTTAATGACTCATGAGTCAGGAGCAGTCGCGCGCTGGGCGTTAATATTTGCTGTCGTAATCCACCTTTGATGTGACCGCCTTGTTGTTCGAAATAAGTACGGAATGTGCCATAAGCATATTCAGGCGCCGTCATAATGGCACGAGCAACAGTGACTTGCCCGCAGCCGTTGGCAACATGTCCATAAACATTGATACGATTGCCATTATCGCCTAAGGGCGTGGTGATTCGTAAATCTTGGTAACCACGATGACAGTTACTTCCACGCAATGTTACTTGGTTGTCGACATTCAAGTTAGCAGGTAAAGGCTCGATGACCAACTCGGATTTATTATCTTCTAATTCACCTGTTAACGTGAATTGCGAAGTTTGAAAATTGACAAGCAAAGCATCGGGGACGACGTTGTATGATTTTTCCGGTGCGCCATCAAATGCCGAGCGATCTTCGCTTTCCACCGCAAACAAACTGCGATCAATCACGATATCGCCAGTAATTGTTTTAATGCCTTGTTGACGAATGGCGGAAACAAAACGCCACCAACGTTCTGCGGTCATATAAGGATCGCCACCGCCGACGATAATGAGATCACCCGTCAATATGCCATTCTTTAATGTGCCATCAATGTAAGCGCGCGTCTTCCAAGTATAAGTGGGACCCAATAAGTCGAGCGCCACAAAAGTTGTCAACGCCTTGATCGTGGAAGCTGGTTGGCGTAACTGATCGGCATTCACTGACAAGATGGTTTCATCATTACTCAAGTCTTGCACCAACACACTTAAACTGCTTTCCGATAAACCATGCTCGCGCAGCGTTTGGGTGATTATCGGCGGCAACGCGGAATCACACGCATGCGCACCAACAGCAATCATCATCGCTATTAACAACACCCAACGCACAAACATCACCCAACTACTTGCAATAGGACCAATATTCTACCTTGCACTGCGAGACATGGTTAGCTCACTCATCAACCCTGTATAGTAGACGCTTCACTGCCAATGCGGAGCTGCCATGCGTCGTCTACGAAATACTTTTTTTGCCGGGTTAGCCGCCGTGTTGCCCGTAGCAATTACTTTGTATTTGCTTTATTGGTTAAGCACGACGTCGGAAGCCGTACTGGGCTCGTTCATGAAATTGATACTACCTGATCATTGGTATCGTCCGGGATTGGGATTGGTGACCGGATTTGTGGTCGTTATGCTGGCCGGTGTATTGGTCAACGCCTATGCGGTTCGCTGGTTTATTCGTCAGGGCGAAGAATTATTGGCGCGTGTACCGTTGGTGAAAACTATTTATGGTGCAGTAAAAGATTTCACCCGTTTTCTTCCTGCCAACAAAGCGCGTCGTGACTTGCAACGTGTGGTGATGTGGAAGTTGCATACGGGTTATGTGGTGGGCTTTGTCACGTCGGAACAACTACCTGAGGTATTGATCACCGCTTCAAATGATGCGGAATTGGTTGCAGTATATTTTCCTTTAAGTTATCAAATAGGTGGACACACGTTGTTTATTCCACGTCGTGAATTGGTTGAAACTTCATTGCATGTTGAAGAAGCATTGCGATTGGTGCTAACCGGTGGAATGACCGCGGCACCATCCGAAGCCATTCCAGAAAGATTTAAACGTTGAGTTATTCTTTCAACTCAACCACATCATTGGCGGCAAGCAGCACATGTGCGAGCGAATCTGTTTCGTTCATCAAACATTCTTGAACATAGGCTTGTAGCACCAGCATATCCATGTCTTCGAGATGGTCGAACTTCACTCCGTAAAATACAATATAAGGAAAAGATGAAGGAGCAGGTTCTGCATGCGTCATCACGGTGGAGTTAATTCGTAATAAAAAATCCTGGTCCAACACACGCGGTTTGACAGACAGTTCGACTTGTTGACCGATATGCAATTCGCTATCGTGAACAATAGCAATACGCGCACCGGTGACGCTTAGGTCCACTACCAAACACTGAATAACGCCGGTGGTTTTGATGACTGCAGGCAGTTTAACCAGCGCGCGAGGCAAATTGCGAACCGCACGACGACTGAGACGATCTGCGAGTCGCAAATACAATAAAGGTTCGGGCTCAAAGAGTATTTTGGTGATGTTGGCAGTAAATAAAAATGCAGTGGAAGCATTGAACCATCGACATGTCAAAGTCTGACCTTTGAACACGGCAATTAGCGAACCATCGACCGTGGTGGGCGCAGAGACAATCAGATAACGTCGTGCACTCAACACGCCAAGCACGGAGATTGAAAAAGTCTTATCACTTTCGTTGGGAGAGATCAGAATATTGACACGTGAACGGGTGTGCACATCACCGAAGTCACGTGAGAAAATCTCCAATGCATTGCGAGGTACACTGCTCATTAAAGTGATATGGAAAGGGTTTAATTGTCGTGATCGAGAATCAGTGGCTGAATACGCTCTATGTTCTTTAACGGCCTCATCGGACATTTCCTGAGCACTGAAGCTCATAATTTGAATGCGCCCTGTCGACGGATTGTGTGCAGGTTAACAATTCATTAAAGGCCTGTGTGCTGATTCAAGGTGATCAGCAATGTTGCCTGTTACTATCGCAATCACTTTTTACCACGCCGCATTTCCCGTGAGCGACCCAGACCACTCTTTACGAATATTGCACTTAGTCAGCGCCACTGCACAAAGTCAGCAATCACTGATGTCGCAACTGACACCCGTTGTCACACGATTTAACCGCAATTTTCTGCATATGGAAGTGGTTTACTTTGAACCCGGTAGCACGCAAGCCACCGCATTGCGACAGATGGGTGTGCCTGTTCATGAAATTGAATGGTCGCGGCGGCGGTTTTCATTAACTGCTTTACCAGCGCTGCTAAAACTAATTCGTAGATTAGAGCCAGACATCATTCACGCCTGGGGACACAGCGCTCAAACAACATTGCATTTGCTTAAACGCTTTATGAAAACCGCACCACCCGTGGTGTGGACAATGCCAAACTTGCCACCTATTAAACCGAAGAGTGGTTTTGTCGATCGTCAAAAACTCAAGATTGCCACCGTGATTGATGACTTCGAAGGAAACGCCAGTCAGTCCGACTCCGCCGTAATGGCTTGCTTCAGTCATCATCCTTTGAAACGCGTTCATGCGCCCGTCGTGAACTAAGCGTGTGATCTCGGAAACCTCGCCGCCTGCGAGAGTCGAAAGTCCCGCGCCAATTCCGCCGGCAAGACCAATCGAGACGACGCTATTGCCGACACAGAGCTGGCCCGGTCGCATGCCGAGCTTGCTCAGACAATAAATTTCATTTCCGGATAAGCCAGTCACGCGCTTATGCTCTCGAGCTGTCATGAGTTGTTCCATGAATGTTTCCTTTGAGTGCCTATGCTGACAGTCTTGCTGCAAATTTCA
>JAICKZ010000096.1 GCA_025927665.1 Steroidobacteraceae bacterium
AATAAGCGAGTGGCGCTGGTTGCGCTAGGAAGATATTCGATGGGCTTGAATGCGCGTGTACCTAGGTGCGAACCAAAACGATCTTCTAGTGTCAGCTTCAGCAATGGATAAGGCTGGGCAAAATTTGCGTTGTTGGTAATGCTGGCGCGCACACGCAATATACCGGGTTCTTGTGGATCAGAAACAATGCCCCATTGTTTGATGCTATAGGCGTTTACTTCCCAACGTGGCTCCAAATTCTGTCCAAACACTGAATATATAGATTTTAATGTGTCGCCAAAGCCTGGATGTCTGACTAAAGATTGTCGATAGTGATGTACAACTTGTATTGCCAATAATAGAACAAGGCCAATGCAGGTGAGCATCATCCGCCATCGACTGTTGGACTGATAAGCTTCGACGTATTGATCCGGTTGCAAGACATCGGGAGGTGATTCTTTTGGTAAGATTTTTTTTGAAGTCGTCCAGTGACGCAAACGAGTGTCATTGGACTCTGGTTTGAATAACGAAGGCTCATCCTCAAGAGATTGCTCTTTAGAAGAACTATCTGGCTCATTTCTATACACGGCGTTGTTGAACAACTGCGCGTTATTGCCGCCATCACCATACAATCGCCCATCATGATTTTCGACACTGTTTTCGACGAATAGCGGTTGTTCATCGGTTTCTTCGCCAAAGAATTGTGGACGCGCTCGCGTCAGTTCATCAGTATGTGATGAACTAACTGAAACATCGGGTTCAGGTATTGCCGCTGCTTCAGACGTGCTTTCAGATGTGGGAAAAGGGTTATGCCATTCTTCAGAATCGATATTGAAGATCTCGATGACGCTGTCATCGGGTTCATTCTCTTCAAGCATCGATTCTTGATCCGCTTGATCTGTGGCATCAAATATTTGATCGCCTTCCATGGTGATTTGTTCACTCTGCGCCGTGTCGTCATTGAATGTCGGCAGGAATTCAGCGGCTTCGTTTTCTGCAGTGGCTTCATCTTGTGGAGGTGATGCGGATTCGTCATCGATCAACTCTTCTTGTTCGAAGCCATTCTGCATCGCATCAAACTGAGTATTGCAACGCCCACAACGTACTTGACCATGTGCCGCACGCAGAATGGTTTCTGTAATGCGAAACACTGTTTGGCAGCCCGGACATTGCGTTAGCACAAGTAAATCTCGTTGCAGTAATGGAAGAGATTAGCGACGGCGACCGCTCAAACGCGCCCAGCCATCTAAGTAAGTAATGGTATCCATATCACACCATTTTGCGTAACAAGTTTGAATACTTTCGGCCTGTTCTTGTAACACGCCCGACAGAACAATGTAACCATCCTGCGCCATTAACGATATTAATCGAGGTGCTAGTTCAATTAACGGGCCAGCTAATATATTGGCAAGCAATACGTCGGCCGATTGTAAATGTTCATCACTTAGTTGCAATGTCAACGCTGCACTCACTTGATTGCGATCGGCATTACTACGACTTGCAATCAGAGCTTGATGATCAATGTCCACGCCATGCGCAATGCGCGCGCCTAATTTTAATGCCGCGATGGCAAGAATGCCGGAGCCGCAACCATAATCAATAACGGTTTTATTGCGTAATAGATATTGATCCAGCCATTGCAGACACAATGCAGTGGTCGGGTGCGTGCCAGTACCAAAAGCAAGTCCTGGATCAAGATCGATGATGATTGCATTAGCATCGTCAGGTCGTTGACCATCTGGACACACCCATAATTTTTCACCGAAGCGCATGGCATGAAAATCTTTCAACCATTCGCGTTCCCAAACGCGATCGGCGATGTATTCGAAATGGGAATGTGGCACTTCTTCAAGCTGTGCAGTTAATCCTGCCATCACTGCATCTGATGACATCTCCACTGCAAACAATGCCTTCGCATTGACCGTCGGCCATAGCGGCAACATGCCCGGCGCAGGTTCCAAAATGGGATTGTCCGCTGCATCTTCCAATGTTACCGACAATGCACCCACGGCAAACAAAGCATCTTCAACCGGTGCCGGATCGGAATGGCCGAGTTGAAGTGTTAGTTGTAGGAAGGGCATCGTAGGTAGGGTGTGTTAAGAAATCAGATTTGAGAATTATTGACTGGACTTCGTATACTAAATTTCAATTTAGCAGGAACATTGTAATTACAAAAACATAAAGCTCTGCAATATTTTCGAGTTTGTTGAGATTAAAACAAACTAAGTCATTCCCGCGAAAGCGGGAATCCAGTCATTAAAATCAATTCTGACTTTCGTTCATGCTGAGCCTGTCGAAGGATTCTATAACCCTATCAAAAGCAATTCGACAAGCTCATCATAGGCGAATTGATTTCATCCGCGGCTAGCTTACTTAATTCCTAAGCGACGTTCTAGATAGTGAATATCCAATCCACCGGCTTTGAATGCACCATGATTGAAAATTTCTTGATGCAATGGAATGTTGGTCTTGATGCCTTCGATGACCATTTCCGATAACGCATTTTTCATACGTGCAATTGCGGTATCACGATCTTCGCCATAGGCAATCAACTTGCCGATCATGGAATCATAATAAGGTGGTACGACATAGCCGCTGTAAAGATGACTATCAACGCGAATGCCAGGTCCACCGGGTGCATGAAATAGTTTCACCGGACCAGGGGAGGGAATAAAGCCTTTGGGATCTTCTGCATTGATGCGGCATTCAATGGCATGACCACGTACCACAATATCACTTTGTGTCCATTGCAAACGTTCGCCGCCAGCAATGCGCAATTGTGCTTTGACAATGTCGATGCCAGTGACTTGTTCGGTAACAGGATGTTCCACTTGCACGCGAGTGTTCATTTCAATGAAATAGAATTCATTATCTTGATACAAAAATTCCAAGGTACCAGCGCCGCGATAACCCACTTCAGAACAGGCAGCGACGCAGCGTTCACCAATCGATTTGCGTTGTTTGGGCGTGATGCCGGGAGCGGGCGCTTCTTCAATCACTTTTTGATGACGACGTTGCAAAGAACAATCGCGTTCACCCAAGTGCAATACGTTGCCGTAATTGTCGGCCAGAACTTGAATTTCAATATGACGTGGCTTTTCTAAAAACTTCTCCATGTATACCTGATCATTGCCGAACGCAGCCATGGCTTCGGCCTTGGTTACATTGATGGATTGAATCAATGTGGCTTCACTATGCACCACACGCATGCCACGACCGCCACCACCGCCGGAAGCTTTGATAATCACGGGAAAGCCAATTTCGCGTGCAATGCGAATGTTCTCACCCGCATCATCACCTAACGAACCACCTGAACCGGGTACACATGGAACGCCGGCTTTTTTCATGGTGCGAATCGCGGAAACTTTGTCACCCATCATGCGAATGGTTTCTGCCTTGGGACCAATGAATACGAATCCGCTTTTTTCGACGCGTTCAGCGAAGTCGGCGTTTTCGGATAAAAATCCATATCCAGGATGAATGGCTACCGAGTCAGTGACTTCAGCAGCACTAATGATGGCAGGCATGTTGAGGTAACTTTCCTTGGAGGGAGGTGGACCGATACATACCGATTCATCTGCCAACAACACATGTTTGAGATTGGCATCGGCGGTGGAATGCACAGCAACGGTTTTAATACCCAACTCGCGACAGGCGCGCAAAATGCGCAGCGCAATCTCACCACGATTGGCGATCACTACTTTTTCTAACATGACTTGATAAAGACTCGTTTGTACTGCGACAACATGTCACAGCGGGTTAATGAATTTCGATTGCAGTGCGTTGCTGCATGTGAACTCAATGAACTATTCAATAATAAATAGTGGTTGGCCAAACTCCACCGGCTCGCCATTTTTGGCAAGAATGGCCGTCACTCGACCCGCTTTGTCGGATTCAATCTGATTCATCATCTTCATTGCTTCGATAATACAAAGCGTATCTCCGGCATTCACTTCACTGCCGATATCAACGAATGATTTTGCGCCAGGTGTGGCTGATGCGTAGAAGGTTCCAACCATGGGTGCGGTAACGGTATGTTCATTTTTATTAGCTACCGGGGCTGATACGGCAGCAGTGGATGTGTTGGTATTGGCGGGAGGAGCCGCGATATTCTGCACAGGTGCTTGTGCATATTGCATCGCAGGGTGCATGGCGAATGCGGTTTGCTGACGACTGATGCGTACGGACTCTTCCCCTTCCTTGATTTCAATTTCTGCAATACCGGATTCTTCCAGTAGTTCGATCAATTTTTTGACCTTGCGAATATCCATTGAGGACCTCTTAAGAGTAGAAAATAATTGTTTAATAAAAAATCTATCGCAGAAACTAGTGTTGAAGCCGCTGTGCAGCGGCATATAAAGCGAGTTCATATCCTAGTGGCCCAAGTCCCACGATGACACCGGTTGCGATGTCAGAGAAATACGAATGATGACGAAATGATTCGCGCGAATGCACATTGCTTAAGTGAATTTCAATAAACGGGATTTGAACGGCCAATAAAGCGTCGCGCAATGCAATACTGGTATGTGTGAAAGCGGCCGGGTTGAAGAGAATGAATTCCACGCCATCTGCCGGAGCGCGATGAATGCGCTCAATCAATTCGGCTTCAGAATTGCTTTGTAATGCAGCCAATGTATGACCGGAGTTATTCGCCAACCGTATCAAGTCAGTCGTGATTTCTTCCAACGTGCTTGAGCCATAAGTGCCAGGCTCTCGCGAGCCGAGCAAGTTTAAGTTAGGGCCATTAAGCAGCAGCAAATTCGCCATGTTTGTTTATTGTTCCAACTTCAGAGATGTCTGGTGATCTTCAGCCAATGCAATTCAGTCACTGCATATTCACTGAGAAGTACCGACCCATTCTTCGAAAATGGCGGCGAGTTTACCGACATTTGATCGCAATCGGTGGAAAATTTACGCAATCATGCCAGGGTATGCAAGGCCGATTGTGGAATTTATTTGTGAATTTCTCTCGAAATCACGATTTAGGGCGTTTTGGAATCGTTCAACGCCATGTTCAACTGAGTTCGGGCTTTATTAACTTCCATCTTGCCATCATTGACTTGGGCAATGACATCCAGGATCAACTTGGCTTGCTTTGGATGTAGTTCGCCCAAATGGGTAATGATGATATTGCCCTGTTTGTCCGTAAATATTGTGAAGGGTAAACCGCTGGCATCGATACCAAAGGCATCTGCTGCGGCGAATCCATCTTGCTCGCCGATCAATATAGGATAATCGATGTGCATCGACTCGGCATATTTTAACACTTGATCGCGAAAATCAATGGCAATGCCGATTACTTGGAATCCTTGTGTGGCGCGCTCATGTTGCAAGTTGAGTAGCAGTGGCATTTCACGACGACAAGGTTCGCACCATGTTGCCCAGAAATTAATAATCAATGACTTTCCTGGCCAGGATCGAATTGATTGCAAATTACCTTCACGATTCTTCAATGAAAAGTCGGGCAGAGTCAGTACCGGTTCTTTTAATGAATTCGATGATGAAGCTGATGAGCTTGTCGTTACTGTCAATACTGAATTGTTCGATGTGGGCCGATTGAACCATCGCATGGTGAAGAAGCCAATGGATATCGCAACAATTGCAACGAGAAGATAACGCAGAGCGGATTTCATTCAAGCAAGTCCCGTATCAAAGTAACGTTAGGATTGAATTGTGGCATATGAGGTTGCTTGAATTAAATGCGCAACACAAGCTGGTTTCCTGTCATGGTTTAATTTCAATTCATTATCTAGTGGTAGAACTACGATGTTATATTATTTAGGAGATACAATTTCATCGTTCAAGCGGGGAAGCATCATGCGTTCGTTCAGTCACTTAATTTTCTGCGGCGCCTGCTTGATGATTGCCATATCGCTTGGTGGTTGTGACTCCAATAATTCACTCAGTAATCTCTTCTCTTCCAGCAGCAGCTCGTCATCTTCAGCTGTCGCAAAAGGTATCTGGTCGGGTATGGATTCCACTTCCAATGAATCTATAGTGGGTATGATCAACTCCGCCGGTCAAGCAGATTTTATCCGGGAAGACGGCGTTCAGTTCATTGGAACCGTGCAGCTTGCTGGTAATACATTAGCTGCGACACTGAATGGCTATGCCGACTATGGATTTACATTCCCTGATGGTTCTACAACCGGTATCGGTACGTTGAATGCAACGGTAAGTACAGCGACTTCAATGGTTGGCACGCTGACATTCACCTCTACTGACAATACCAGTTATCCGGGCTCCTGGTCCTTGTCTTATCAGCCGTTAAGTACGACGGGGTCTTCGCTCTCTGCTATTAACGGCACTTACACCGACATCAGCAGTGTTGCGAACAGCAATACCGGCGGCAGAGTAACAATTAGCACGAATGGAACGATTTTGAGTCAAGGCGCCACCAGCGGCTGCGTCATGAATGGCAGCATTGGCGTCGGTGATTCCACCACGGATGTTTACGAAATCTCTTTCACCTATCTAGGCTGTACCGGCCAGTGGGCCAATCTGAACGATGTTCCTTTCACTGGTCTTGCAATACTGAAGACGACGCTGTCACCGGCACAAATTCTGGTCGGCGTGAGCGGTCAATCTTCGGCGGGTGCCAAGTACGGGTTGATCAATTCATTCAGCCTGAATTGATTAAATCGACTCAGCGGAATTCATTTAAGTCGTTATTGTGCAGTGAATACTTCTTTGATGTGTGCCGCAAATTTTTCTGCGGGCATGTAACCAACCACTCGATAATTATTTTTCTCAACACCATTCACAAAAAAAGCAATGGTAGGTGGACCAAAAATTTCGAAGCGTTTCAATAGCGTTTGATCATCTGCGTCATTGGCGGTGACGTCGGCTTGTAACAACACCGCATTGGTTAACGCCGCTTTAACTTGTGCATCTGGAAAAGTGTACTTCTCCATTTCTTTACATGAGGTACACCATTCTGCATTGATATCCAACATCGCGCTCTTGCCCGCTGCTTTTGCAGCCGCAACTTCGCGATCAAGATCGTTAACTGATTTGATGCGCTTGAAAGGCAGGCTATGTTGTTCACCGCTTGTAGAATGCGATTCTATGGCTGCGTTCACCTGTGTAACTCCTGACAATCCTTGCAGTGGTTGTAGCGGATCTGTTTTACCGGATGCTGCACCGATTAATAACAGTACTCCATAGACCAACATCATTAGCCCAACGCCGCGGATGGGTGAAGGTGCAGGTTGATTGACTTTAACTTGCAAAGAAAATATCCAGTAACCTGTAATGATGGCCAATGCTGCCCACAACACCATCGTTACTGCGCCAGGTAATAAGCTCGATATCAAATAAATGGCAACGCCGATAAACATCACGCCAAATAGCGATTTTACTGCATCCATCCACGCACCTGCTTTGGGTAGCAAGCTGCCTGCTGATGCACCTACCAATAACAATGGAACACCCATGCCTAAGCCCATTACATACAATGCAGCAGCACCGCGACCAATCATATGTGCCTGACTAATGACCGACAATGCGGCAATCATCGCAGGTGCGACACATGCAGTGACAACCAATGCGGAAAGCGCACCCATAATAAAGGTACCGATGTAGGTGCCGCTTTTTTGTTGATTGCTTACATTATTTAAACGCGTCTGCAATGCACTAGGTAGTTGCAAAGTGAAGGCGCCGAACATTGCAAATGCCAGCAACACAAATAATCCGCTGAATGATGCAATGATCCAGGGCTTCTGAAAAAAGGCTTGTGGTGCTTGATTAAATGCAAGTACAAATGCGACAGCTGCGGCGGCATAAGTCAACGCCATGCCTTGCACGTAAGTGAATGCCAGTGAAAAGCCGCGCATCGGCGTAACGCTGTTGCCTTGTCCAACAATGATGCCGGAGAGAATTGGAATCATCGGCAATACACAAGGTGTAAATGCTAAGCCCAAACCAATCAGGAAAAAAGTCCCGAGCACCGCCAAAAGATTTCCAGTACGAATGACATTAGCAAGCCAGTCCTGATCTGATACTTTGTCGCTATTGCTTGTTGCGGTGTTGGAATCGTTATTGATCGCACTTGTTGATGCGGGTAACTCAAGACCAATAAAGTCCTTGGTCAACGGGTTGTAACACAAGCCTGCCTCAGCACAGCCTTGATACTTTACTGTCAGGATCATTTTCATAGCGCTTCCTGCGGGACGAGAAACGGGCAACGTTGCGGTTACCGTATCGTGATAAATCTCCATGGGCCCAAAAAACTCATCATTCTTGATAATACCCGCCGGCAATTGTGCTTCGCCCAATTTCACTTCGGGTGTGCTGGTACTAAAGCCCATCCGTTTCTTATACAAGTAATAGCCTTTGGCGATCTGAAACTCGACAATGATCTTGTCTGCGCTCGTAGCAACGGCGCTCACCTTAAAGGCTTCGTCGGGTTTTAGAAATTCATCTTGATTCGCACTAAATAATCCACCAACACCGCTTTTGTTTGCAGAGGAAGACTGTTGAGCATATGCAGTGCTCATCAGTGCAAGTAAACACAGCAAAGTAGTGTTCAGGTATTTGGAAATCTTTCCGTTAGAACGCGTCATTTGAAACCTTGTATCTAAATGTTCAATATTAAAGAATGGTTCGACAAGCTCACCGTGAGCGGAAAATAAATCTTACTATTTCAACTATAGGCGACATCAATCATTACCACTGCGTCATTCCCGCGCAGGTGGGAATCCAGTTTAATGACTAGATTCCCATTTTCATGGGAATGATGAGGCAGTAATGCAATCGTCACTAAACAGTTCCACTCATCTAAAAACTCTGCTCACCTGGACTTATCGAAGGACGAGGTTTCCTCAAACAAGTTCAATATGGTTCGACAAGCTCACCATGAACGAAAAATAAATCCTGCTATTCAACTATAGGCGACATCAATCATTACTGCAGTGCCACTCTCACACAGGTGGGAATCCAGTTTAATGACTAGATTCCCATTTTCATGGGAATGACTAAGTAGTAATGCAATCGTCACTAAACAGTTCCACTCATCTAAAACTCTGCTCACTCTGAGTTTGAAGGTTACTTCTCGACATTTTGTCGTACCCAGTCGAGATAATCCTGGCTACCGCCACACACGGGAATTGCAATCAACTCCGGCACCTCGTAAGGATGCAAGTCTTTGATCCGAGCTTCCACTGTCGCCAACTTCGAAATGGTAGTTTTGATAACCAGTACTACTTCCGTGTCATTTTGCAGCTCGCTATTCCAGATATATGTTGAACGAACACCACTGATCTGATTGACGCAGGCGGCCAACTTTTCCTGAACCAGTGTCGTTGCGATTCGATCAGCCGAGTTCGCATCTGGACAACTGGTCAAGGCAATGGAAATATCAAATTCGGCAGATTGACTCATAATATATGTGTACTAACTGACGTTAGACCTGCGCAAACGCGGGATCTCATCATAACCAGCCAGTAAAACCGTTCATGGTGAGCTTGTGACCATTCATACATTTCGTATGAAATCCTTCGCAAGCTCAGGATGAATGGATTTGTTTTACTGGATTCCCGCCTCCTCGGAGTGGCGCAGGTGCGGGCGTTATACGTAGATTGAGGTGAGCAAGGGATTAAAAACCGGCAAGATTTTATGTCATACGCATTCTTTTCGGTTTTTCCACTTGCAATCTTGGCTTTCGTCCCTATCATTAGCAGCCGCTTGGGTAGAGTGCTAATAGACCTTTGATCACCAAGATTGGTCAATTTAAGGTCGCGGTCCACCCACTTAAGTTTTCTTTATTGGATTTCATTAACCCCGCGGTTTACCCGCAATTACTAACTTGGAGTTTGTTATGGCCGAGAAACTAAAAATTCGTCCGCTACATGATCGCGTCATCATCAAGCGTTTGGAAGAAGAACGCGTGTCTGCTGGCGGTATTGTGATTCCTGACAGCGCGACTGAAAAGCCAATTCGCGGCAAAGTGGTTGCAGTGGGCAAGGGCAAAATTTTGGAAGGCGGTGAAGTGCGTGCATTGGACGTGAAAGTTGGCGACAACATTCTGTTCGGCAAGTACAGCGGCACTGAAGTGAAGGTCGATGGTGAAGAACTCCTCGTAATGAAAGAGGAAGACATCATGGCCGTGATCGAGAAATAAATTTCTCTCACTTATTCACAACAATCTTTACATTAAAGTTTAACGAGGATTACTCACATGGCAGCTAAAGAAGTACGTTTTAGTGATGATGCACGTACGCGCATGTTGCGCGGCGTAAATATTCTAGCGAATGCCGTAAAGGCAACGCTGGGTCCCAAAGGTCGTAACGCAGTGCTCGAAAAGAGCTTCGGCGCGCCAACCGTAACCAAAGACGGTGTCTCTGTTGCTAAAGAAATCGAACTGAAAGACAAGTTCGAAAATATGGGCGCACAGATGGTGAAGGAAGTTGCTTCCAACACTTCTGATGAAGCCGGCGACGGTACCACCACTGCAACCGTGTTGGCACAAGCGATCGTTCGCGAAGGCCTCAAGGCCGTTGCTGCTGGCGCGAATCCAATGGATTTGAAGCGCGGTATCGACAAAGCAGTCGTTGCTGCAACTGAAGAATTAAAGAAGCTCAGCAAGCCTTGCAAAGATCAAAAAGCCATTGCTCAAGTAGGCACCATTTCCGCTAACAGCGATGATTCCATCGGTAAGACCATTGCCGATGCAATGGAAAAAGTGGGCAAAGAAGGCGTGATCACGGTTGAAGAAGGTTCTGGTTTGCAGAACGAACTTGAAGTGGTTGAAGGTATGCAGTTCGACCGTGGCTATCTGTCACCTTACTTCATCAACAATCAGGCC
>JAICKZ010000194.1 GCA_025927665.1 Steroidobacteraceae bacterium
CGCGACGCCGCAAAGCAAATCATTGCGCAAGGTCATGCGAATGCCATTGATTACGATCTGGCACAGCACACCGTACGTTTGAGCAACAATGCTTGGATTAGTTATGGACAAAATGAATGTCGTGCCGTGACACTGGTATATAACATCGCGCAACAACGCGTCTCTGCCAATCGCGAAGAGCAACATGGCGAACGTATCAACTGCACTATTAGTCCTGCCATCAACACCAAGTCGAATAATCCTGCGCCATGAGTCAATTGCGTGCCGAACATTTAAGTAAACGTTACAAGTCGCGCAGTGTGGTGAATGATCTGTCACTGCAAATCAATAGTGGTGAAGTCGTCGGCATACTCGGGCCGAATGGTGCAGGTAAAACCACCGCGTTCTATATGTTGGTGGGATTGGTGAAATGCGACAGTGGCAATATTTTTATTGATGATCGTGATGTCTCGCAGCTGCCCATTCATCAACGCGCCAAGTTGGGGTTGGGTTATCTGCCGCAAGAAGCATCTGTATTTCGCAAACTCAGTGTCGCCGATAACATCATTGGTGTTCTAGAATTACGCAAAGAATTAAATGAACAGCAACGCACTCAACGACTGGAACAATTACTGGATGAATTGCACATCACGCATCTACGTACCAGTTTGGGACAAAGTTTGTCGGGCGGTGAACGCCGCCGTGTGGAAATTGCACGTGCGCTGGCGGCAGAGCCGCGCTTTATATTGTTGGACGAACCTTTTGCAGGGGTCGATCCAATTTCCGTTATTGATATTCAACGCATCATCACCCATCTTAGTGCGCGCAATATCGGCGTACTGATTACTGATCACAACGTCAGGGAAACCCTCGGTATTTGCCAGCGAGCTTACATAGTGAGCGCTGGATCACTTATTGCCAGCGGAACTGCCAACGAAATCCTTGCCAACCAACAGGTACGTGAGGTGTACTTGGGGCAAGACTTCCGACTGTAGAACATGCTCAAACCGGCACTGCAACTTCGACTCGGTCAGCAACTGACCATGACTCCTCAACTGCAACAGGCAATCCGCCTGCTGCAACTGCCTGTGTTAGAACTTCAAGCGCAGATTCGCGAGGCATTGGAAGCCAACGTGATGTTGGAGGCTGAGGAAGAAGATACCGTCCTCGAATCACTAGGCGCGACCGATGATGAGCCTCCACATTTTAGTTCAGACAGTGAGCATCATGATGACAGTGTTGGCCATGATGAACCTCGCGAGGAATCATCCCATACTCAACAGGATTCAAATG
This sequence comes from Steroidobacteraceae bacterium, assembly GCA_025927665.1. Lineage (GTDB taxonomy): Bacteria > Pseudomonadota > Gammaproteobacteria > Steroidobacterales > Steroidobacteraceae > CAILZL01. The sequence goes on from JAICKZ010000194.1 coordinate 1,273, forward strand.
TTGAAATCGTCGGCGACAGCGACTGGACCGAATCGCACACTGTCGGTGTCTCCGACTCACCTTGGAATAATGACGAAGATGAAGATCGCGGACAAGAATTCATTGACGCACAAGGAACCACTTTAAGCGAACACTTGTCGTGGCAATTACGTTTATCGCGTTTAAGTGATCGCGAACAAAAAATTGGTGAAGCGATTATCGATGCCATGAACAATGACGGCTATCTGATCGAGCCGCTGGAAGAAATTGCGCTGAATCTAATGCCAGAGTTCACTGTACAACCCATCGAAGTTGAAACTATTCTGAAGGTCATTCAGAACATGGACCCTGCGGGTGTGGGCGCGCGCTCGGTAAGTGAATGTATCGCGTTGCAATTACGACAATTACAACCAGAGACGCTTGGACTGAATACCGCTTTGCAAATTGCAGAACATTATCTGGACGAAGTTGCGCATCATCAATATTCATTGTTACGCAAACAATTGCACAGCAGCGAAGAAGATTTGGAGCAGGCACTTGCCTTAGTGCGCGCGTGTCAGCCTCGTCCTGGTGCAAGCATTCAATCCAATGCACCGGATTACATCGTTCCGGATGTGTTTATCCGTCGTACAGAACATGGTTGGACCGTGGAAATCAATCCGACCAGCGTGCCAAGAATTCGGGTCAATCAAAGTTATGCAGGAATGCTCGGTCGTTCTTCCGATTTTGCCGCCATGCGTACCCAACTGCAGGAAGCTCGATGGCTGATCCGCAGTCTGGAGATTCGCAACGAAACACTGTTGAAAGTGGCGCGTTGCATTGTGCAACGTCAAGCCGCTTTTCTGGAACACGGCGATGAGTCCATGGAACCGATGATTCTGAAGGATGTGGCCGATGCCGTGGAAATGCATGAATCGACCATATCCCGGGTGACTACTAATAAGTACATGCATACGCCGCGCGGAGTATTCGAGTTTCGTTACTTTTTCTCCAGCCATGTATCCGGCAACGACGGTAGTGAACTATCATCCACCGCAATCCGGGCCAAAATTCGCAAGCTGGTCGCCTCTGAGGAATCGGATAAACCGTTGTCAGACAACCGCATTGCGGAAATTCTGTCTGGTGATGGCATACAAGTTGCTCGTCGTACTGTTGCCAAGTATCGCGAGGCAATGAACATTCCGCCCTCAAGCGAACGCAAGCGCGTTACGGTGAAATGACTATGTAGTGAGTTTTTCCACGTATGTGACGAAGGACTGCATTTGTGAGTCAATGAGTCACACACAACAACACAGCCTGACCATTAGGAGGCGCTATGCAACTCAATCTGACAGGACATCACGTCGAAGTTACTCCAGCACTAAGAAGCTACGTTGAAAAGAAACTGGAGCGCATTATTCGACACTCTGATCACGTACTGGACGTTCACTGCATTCTCACCGTTGAAAAGTTGCAACATAAAGCCGAAGCCTCTGTCAGTCTCAATGGTTCCAAACTATACGCCGATGCCATTGATGAAAATATGTACGCCGCGATTGATGCACTCGCCGATAAATTGGATCGCGGTGTAAAGAAACATAAGGAAAAGCTTACCGATCATCATGCTGCTGAGGCGCAAAAAGCCGCTCGTCTCGCCTGAAGATTTTTAACACATCAGCCAGGCGTTGGATCTTGCTGATGTGTTTTTATTCAAAATCGCAAATCACCCCTACCGCGATGTCAATACTCGCTATATGCTGTGTGCATGCGTCTGATCATCGTCACAGGGCTTTCAGGTTCGGGCAAAAGCGTTGCCCTGCACATGCTGGAAGATCTCGACTACTATTGTGTCGATAACATTCCTGCAGGCCTGTTACCTCAATTTATTTCCCACATTGTTCGCTCGCCGCAATCGCAATATCAACTAACGGCAATTGGTATCGACGCTCGCAATCGTGCTGATGATATTAAGCTGGTGCCGCAACAAGTGGCGGAGCTCAAACGTAGCGGTGTGCAATGCGAAGTGCTTTACTTACGCGCGAACGAAGATGCCATTCTTAAACGTTACAGTGAAACACGTCGTAAGCATCCATTGAGTCGCAATGATATTGGCTTGGCGGATGCTATTCGCGAAGAACAGCGCCTACTTGAACCCATCGCCAACAGTGCTGATTTGATCATCGACACGACGCACTGCAATGTTCATCAGCTACGCGAACTGATCAGGCAGCGCGTTAGTTCGCACAGTACCGGACATCTATCGATACTGCTTGAATCATTCTCCTTTCGTCACGGTCTGCCTGGTGAAGCAGATTTTGTTTTTGATGTCCGCACCTTGCCTAATCCGCATTGGGAACCCGGTCTATCACAACTTACAGGACGCGATCAGGCAGTGATAGATTACTTGAATGCCCATCCCAGTGTTCAACGCATGTTGAATGATTTGAAACTGTTTTTGGAACACTGGATTCCAGAATTCGCGCGCAGCAATCGCAGTTATCTCACCATTGCCATCGGTTGCACAGGTGGGCAACATCGTTCGGTGTACCTTGTTGAACAACTGGCCGCACACTTCAAGCAACATTATCCTTCCGTGCTAATACAACATCAAGTTGTAGATCGCATGAAGTAGAAAATCAAAAATTGAAACGTCTGCATAATTTCAAACTTACTTGAGCAAAGAATGGCTCGACGAAGAACATCTGTGCTTGTACGAGCTTGCAATGATTTACGAAACTGATCAATCACTACGCGACTTTATCGTCAAGCGTTAAAGTAATCTTGTGTACAGTATTATCAAACATTGAGAGCCTTTCACTCAGAGTAGCCGCAGAGCTAAGAGCAACAACTGTACCGATCCATTACAAAACACATTGACTCTTTCGTCAAACAAAGCTACGTTCGCGTTTAGCTAGGGGAGTCCCGCTGGGGGACTGAGAGGCCATCAAGTGCAGAGCACGGCATGGCGACCCTTTGAACCTGATCCAGTTGATGCTGGCGTAGGAAAGTTTCAAGCTTCGCATATTCACTGCGTTCTGCAGTTGGCGACCGCTTCATTTTCCTTGCAGCAACATTGGTGTGCTTTGCTCAAGGGGATTTTGAAATGAATGCTATTCCTATCCATGTGACTACCACAGCCTTGCCTGCGTCACGCAAGATTTATCAAAGTGGACAGCTGTATCCACACATTCGTATACCGATGCGTGAAATCACCTTACATCCTTCGGCCAACGAATCACCATTACGTGTTTATGATTCATCCGGACCTTATACCGACACGAATATGAAAATTGACATTGAACGTGGCCTGCCCACACTGCGAACTGATTGGATTACAGCGCGTGGTGATGTGGAAAGCTATATAGGTCGCAAAGTGCAATTACTTGACAACGGTGTTGATTCGTTAAGCGCACACAATCTAGTACCGGAGTTTCCGTCGAAACGTGCACCGTTACGTGCGCGAGATGACAAGGCAGTCACACAACTGGCATACGCACGCACTGGCATCATCACACCGGAAATGGAATACATTGCAATTCGCGAAAACATGGGGCGTACACAAGCGCTCGATGCTAAACGCGGCTATTCGTGGGGAGCAAATATTCCCGATCAAGTTACGCCAGAATTTGTGCGCAATGAAGTCGCCGCAGGCCGTGCGATTATTCCGGCCAACATCAATCATCCTGAAGCCGAACCAATGATCATTGGTCGTAATTTTTTGGTGAAGATCAATGCCAACATTGGCAACTCGGCAGTCACTTCCAGCATGGCTGAAGAAGTCGACAAGATGGTATGGTCGATTCGTTGGGGTGCGGACACGGTAATGGATCTGTCCACAGGTCGTAATATTCACAATATTCGCGAGTGGATCTTGCGTAACTCACCTGTGCCTATTGGCACAGTACCCATCTATCAGGCACTGGAAAAAGTTGAAGGCATTGCTGAAGATCTGAGCTGGGAAGTGTTCCGCGATACCTTGATCGAACAAGCGGAACAAGGTGTTGATTATTTCACTATTCATGCAGGCGTGCGTTTGCACTATGTGCCACTCACCGCCAATCGCGTCACTGGCATTGTATCGCGTGGTGGTTCAATCATGGCCAAGTGGTGTCTGGCACATCACAAAGAAAGTTTCTTGTACGAACACTTTGAAGAGATTTGCGATATCTGCCGGGCATACGATGTGAGCCTTTCGTTAGGTGATGGTCTTCGCCCGGGTTCCATTGCTGATGCCAATGATGCCGCGCAATTTGCCGAGCTGGAAACACTTGGTGAACTGACACGCATTGCATGGCAGAAAGATTGTCAGGTGATGATCGAAGGTCCCGGTCATGTACCGATGCACAAGATCAAAGAGAACATGGACAAGCAACTTAAACATTGTGGTGAAGCGCCGTTCTATACATTGGGACCGCTCACCACTGATATCGCTCCGGGTTACGATCACATCACTTCGGCCATCGGAGCTGCAATGATCGGTTGGTATGGTACTGCAATGTTGTGCTACGTAACTCCGAAAGAGCATCTGGGGTTACCAGATCGCAATGATGTCAAGACGGGTGTGATCACTTACAAAATCGCCGCGCATGCTGCCGATTTGGCCAAGGGACATCCGGGTGCGCAACTGCGTGACGATGCAGTATCCCGTGCGCGTTTTGATTTTCGCTGGCAAGATCAATTCAATCTTTCACTCGATCCCGATACTGCGTGCGCTTTTCATGATGAAACCATGCCACGCGAAGCTCACAAGCTGGCGCATTTCTGTTCGATGTGTGGACCGAAGTTTTGCTCGATGCGTATTTCACATGAAGTGCGTGATGCAGCGCGTGAGCAAGGCATGAAGGAGATGTCGGTAAAGTTTCGTGAAGCGGGTGATTTGTATGTTGACGCAGAAAAACTGCGCTAAGAAACACAACTCATGCGTATCAGTATCATTGGCGCCGGTGTTGCAGGCTTGACCACTGCGGTTGAGTTCGCAACTCGCGGCATTGCAGTCGAGGTCTTCGAACGTGCTGCTAGCCTTGGGCCACAGAGTTGCTCGTGGTTCGCAGGTGGCATGCTTAC
>JAICKZ010000107.1 GCA_025927665.1 Steroidobacteraceae bacterium
GATACACGCTGACCGTCATGTGTTGGGTGATAATTGAGATGCGTCTCTTCAGCAATTTTATTTGCAGTTGCTTGTAACTCACGGTCTCGTAAAGTAGCGAGCAGATTGCCTTTAATTATTACTCGTGACTCAACACGTTCTGAGAATCCTTTGTCCACTAAAAATGCTAATCGTTGTCGTAATGCTTTTCGCACTTCATCTCTAAATCCTGATTGCGATTCTGGTGCCACACCAGTTACCAACTGTTGATCCAACCATGTTGCGCCGATGGCAGTGATCTGCTTCTCTAGTGGCCAATACGATAATACTTGAACCGATACACCACCGCGCTTTCGCGTATCGTATGCCCGGCCTTGTTCAATAAAATTGGGTGGAATACGCCATACGCCTTCTTCAATGCGTTCTACAATTCCTGCGCGTCGTAATGCTTCCAAACGACGTACATGATGTAACGCATAACCTTCATCCATGTGAGGGTTAATTTTCTCATGTGAGGTAAAAGAATTCGAAGGGATTCGATAAAGACCTTGCTGAGTTTGTCTTGCGATCATTTGATCTGCCCTGCTGTGTGAGGCTACTCTCACTATCACACCATGCGGAAATTCTTGAAGGTCAGAGGATGAAGGTAATGGCAGATAATGTGCCTTGTCATTCAGCGCATCAATGATCAGATAGTGACGTTCATGCAGTTCATCCAGCAACCCTTTTCCGATTACCTTACCGATAATATTTTCTGCAGTAGTCGATGTTTCAATAGAGATAGGTTGCTGCTTGCCACTCATGGCACGTTGCAGGGTTCTGATGATGTCGCCACGTTCTCCCATCGCTTGCAAAGTGGATTTCATTTGCGGATGAAGGCGCCATTGATTGATATCTGTTTTCTCTGCAAGACCCATCTGCCCTAACTTTTGCAACCGCCCTAGTTTGACCGATCGCTGCCATCGTGCTTCTGCATTCAATGGCAGTGCTTCAAGTTCCACACTACCCTGCTCTGCATCTCGTAGAAGCTGTCGATCAAGTGAAGTCAACCGTTCTTGATCGACTTCGCGGATCATACTGCTTCGTATCTCACGTTCTGTTCGAAGTCCTAACCAATTGGTCGCAATCTCTGACGCCCGTGTTCTCATACCGTGAGCAATGTAATCTCGTGCGATGATGAGGTCGTGACCTTGTTCGTCCTTACCACGTAATATGATGTGCGTATGCGGATTGTCAGTGTCCCAATGATCTACTGCGACCCAGTCAAGTCGTGTGCCGCAATCCTTTTCCATCTGTTGCATGAGTTCACGGGTAAAAGCTTTAAGGTCTGCGAGCTCAATGGCATCTTCTGCCGATACAATAAATCGGAATTGATGACGATCCTCATGCCCACGTGCTTCGAAGGTATGTGTATCGACTTGATCTTCAGAAGACGCATACGCCATCGTCGACTCTCCTTCTCGCGTGACTCCATCACGTTCGATATAACGTAAATATTTTTCAGTATTCCGAAAGCCTGCTTTCTTAAGATTCACCAATCGGGTTTTGATGGTAACGCGTCTTGCATAAGGATGAAGCTTTGCTCTTACTCGAATAGCACTGGCACCGCGACTGTGTTGTGTTGCACGCCCGTTTGTTGATGACGAACTGCGTTTGATCTTGACTCCCGCTTGTGTAGTTGCCTGAATCACTCGCGAGATAAATCGTTTCGAATGCGCATCTTTCGCTCTTGGGTGACCTAGCCGTATCCGAAATTCATCCTCATGCGTCATGATAAAATTCCATCACGCATTATCGTGCTTGATAGTATTCATGCATGTTGTATGCATTGCATGAGTGTGACGAATGCTGTCTTCAGCAAGCACATTGAAAGATACGTGCTTGAAAAACCCCTGTGAAGACCCACACTTAGTGAACAGCCGTGCTGTTCCTTTTATCTTGCCGGTCATTCCTAAGTACAAATATCTTCCAAGAATTGTAAACGTCTGATGTGCCCGGTCACCAACGCATGATTGAAGTGGGTCTTCTAAGTTCGAGTACATGGAATAAACCTACTGATCATCTTGTGTTTCTCGACAACGGTTCAGCATGTCCGATCACTTGCGAAACATGAACGGGACCGAAGTACCGACTATCGAATGAAGCGTCACTCCTATTGCTCAACAAAAACAACTCATCGGTAGTCAACCTGCGGCATTGTCGCCATGATGGTAATGAGTGTCCTTGGTAATCTGTCGTGTGCACATGCGCTGCAATCAACGTGTCGATGATGACATCATCATGTGTGACGCATACACGTTGCCCTGCCATCGCTGCAATGCGTTTGAGCAAGGGGACGTGTAACGGAAGGTAGTGTCGCTGTGCTGCCAATGCTGCGGTCTTTTCATCCAGATCAACCACAACAAGGTCATCTACTTTAAGATGTTCAATTGGAGTTACCGTATACCATCCTCGTGGTGCACTTTCACTCGGGTTGTATAACAATCGATACGGTGTACGTATGACGCATGACAATCCCAATAGAAAAACCGCACCGATAGTAAGCCATGCCATGGTGGATGAAGGCTGTTGCATCATGCTCCCTTGGATAACCTTGCTTTATCTAAGTAAATATTTGGCCTTATCGATTGAATGGCAGCACGGAGATGGAATTTAAATCTTATCCACAGGCGCTTTTGTGTTAGAGGCAAGCCGGTTATAAAGTTAGAAACGTTAAGGTGCTGAATTTCGATTAATGTACAAAGACTTAAGCCCTCTCTCTGCGCCTGATAGCACGATATTTGTGCGCCTGATAGCACGATAACGGTTGCGCCTGATAGCACGACTCTGTTCACGACTTATTCACACCCTGCGTAGGTTGCATTGCTTTGTGGATCACGGTACTTAACAGGGGTCGCGTCATGCTCACAAAAGCCAAGCGCTCCTGTCCCGTGTTCGTACATTCAATCGTCAAGCGATACCCAGGCAGCGCTTGACGTTGAACCATGCGTCGTAAATCAATAGCGAAGTCTGAGAATCGTGCTTGGCTACCGGATTTCACGTGTAGATGCCTAAAATCAAAACGCCACCCTGCTGCTTGCTTGCCACCATGCTTACGCACCAGACGATAAAGCCAGCGTTCAATACCGCCGGTTAGTCCAAAGTAGGCACGATCTATGGTGAGTACCAAGGCGTCATTCATGAGTGCGGAGTAGAACCAATCCGGCAGAACCAATTCAATGCCACACGAGTGTCCATGACGATCCACCTGTTCTTTCCATTCATTGATCCAAGAGAAGCGATGCAATCGTCGTGTAGAGATTTGTCGAAGTGACGTGGCAATGGTGGTCGACTGCAAGCGATCAAGTGCCGCTTTAAGTCGCACATAATCACGTTGTGATGTACTGCGGCCGATGAAAGTCAGAAGTTCATACGGCGTCACGCTCATCCATCGCGAAGTGTTAAGGCCATGATCACGTGCTTCAACAATCTGTGATGCGGCCCAGATCAGGATGTCTGCATCCCAGATCGTTGCGATACCATGTTCGCGCGTCCCTTCAACACATATCGTCACATCACCCGCACGATAGTTGATCGGTACCGTACGTCGTGATTTCGCCAGCGAGAAGAACGGATAGCTCATCAAGTCTTGTACGTCGCGTGCTGCAAGATTGCCCGGCAGCGCTCGAAATACATCCAGCGTTTTGCGCTCTGATGAGTGGCCTATCGACATACGCATCACCGTGACTTCGACTGAGGTGATGCTTAACGTTTGACATTCGTAGGAGCATCCGATGTGCTATTGCACACACGGCTGCTGGCCCATATCTCCAAATCTTCAATGGCATACACCACACGTCGTCCAAACTTATGAAAACGTGGCCCGCCACCGATAACGCGTTGCTTTTCAAGTGTACGCGGTGACAACTTAAGAAAGGCAGCGGCTTCGTCGTTGGTGAGATAACGAGCAACGGGAGTTAACGCAGTAGATATCACAGAAACCATCTCCATCGAAGGGGCGCTGGATGAGTCCAGCAGTGAACGAGTGGAGATAAGATGAGCGAGTCGTGCCTTATCCGGCAGGGAGAATGTACTCATGACAATGTTCCTCCCTGTGTGCGGTGATCTGGTCTCAACAAAGCGCGATATCCGCCATTAACGCAAACCTTCCCACGTCGAATGAGATACCGCACTTGTGCACGCAGTTCACCGTCGGAAGTCCAATCGGATTGCACGCGATGATCACCAAATAGAACAATCGCGATGTCACGCTGAGAGGCACCGGCGTGCACTCCATCCAGCGCTTGCAATGTTCGAGCATGGATCAATGCAGTGCGACTTAAAGGAAAGGTTTGCGCTATTTGCGGAGCTGATTGCTTCGCTGACTGTACGTCAATGAAATGACCAACCGCATCAGAGATAAGACGCATTCGTTCAGATAACCAGCGGTCTGCACGCATAACAAAAGCGTAAGGTCTACCCTCCTCTATATTCGGGTCCAAACGCACGTGGATACTTGAGGATGGACATTGGATGTGTAACTGCATATGCGTACCCCGATGCAGCAAGCTTCGTGATCCACCAAGTGCCCAGAGACTGAATGAATGATCACTATGATCATCTTGGGATGCAGGAATAATGTGGAGTTGATTCGGTGTATCCACGATCCATTGTGGACAAACATTCCGTGCATCTATGTACGGATTTTCGAAGGTCGTACAGCCCCACCGTTTAGCAATATCAAGACAGTTTATTGAATGCTTCCACTGCTCGCGATAGTCAGGGTTACGTCGTAGGTATTCCCAAGCCAATGCGTATCGATCCAAACGCAAGATATACAGATACGCTGCCGTTGCTTTCCAATCCATCATTCCATCCTTCTCACTCTATTCCGCAGAGCCATTACATTCCAATCCCACCTCCATTTATTGATTACATTCAAGCGTAATTCTTTGTGAGCTGTTATATGTAGCACAACAAATAGTGCAATGCGGTGCAATCTACCATAACTACTTAATTTTCTGATTTATGTTATGACTCATCACGCCAGGTAGCATCATGACGTTACTCAATTAAAGGATGATTGTGCGCAAGAACGCAGACTGCTGTATTAACTTGCAGACACGTTTCAACACTTCGCATGTATACACGTCGACCCATCGTGCCATGAAACAACTCCACCATATATTCAATCAAACAATGAGGATGCTAGAGGAGCAATCTTGGAAAGGTCTCGTGCTCCAATTGCGACAGTCAGATACGCAAGAAGTCTTGTATTAGTTTGGTTGGTATCAATACCGTACCACATGTACGAGTCATGTGAACCCCAGTCGTACTACAGAATGATTTCTGCACCGGCAGTAGGTTGTCATACACCGTTGTCATTGCGAACATATAGTGTCGATAGCGCTATATAGCTACATTGTGAATAGTATTGATGTTTGACATGCAACTTCTCCAGTTTTATGGAAGCAGATTGCCCAAGACCTGCAGCTCTCATCGCAACACTACGATCACTGATCGCTCAGGCGAATTAGGCGTGTAGAGGAATGCATAAGCATGTCATGCAGCGCCTTGAATACGATGGAGTACATTCAAACGAAACGGGAAAGCTCCTTACTCTTCTCCTTGAACGCATCGTTTGCGATCTCTTTTGACGTTTTTGTAACGGCATACGCGTGCTAATAATTGTGGTTTTACCGTATATCAACCAGAGTACAGTTGATCATACTGATGATGCAATCATTAAATACGCGTTCATAACCATCTGCCGTACCACTTATTTTGAAGCACATCGCGCCGCCTGATAGGACTTCGTTGCTTGGATAACTTATATAAGAGTTGAAATGAAACCGTTATCGAGCCTTCTCGCTATAGGAAGTGCCATTTCACTGTCAGCTTGTGTAGGCCTGACACAAATGCAAGATACTGCTGCCAAATTCGATCAAGGTGTGCACGAAGTGACTGTCGCGGAGCTCAATCTATTTAATCAAGTGCAGTCGGCTGAATGCAGCCGAAATTTCTATACGCAAGGATTTAATTTTGTAACCGCCAGAACAGATGCAAATACCCATGCGTTAATACCAGCCTCACTCGACTTACGTGCAAGCAAATGCGTCCATACTGAGCTTACGGACACGGAACTTGATATTCGTGAAAAGCTATTGCAATCAATTACCTTATACGCTGATGCGATCCAAACACTCGCCAATGGAACGTCTTATGTTGAGCTTAGTGAAGAAGCACACGAAAGAGCCAGTGCTCTTAAACAACTGTGTGAAGAACAAAAATTCAATTCGATGGTGGCAACCAATACAACAAATGTCAATGCGGCCGTGATTACCATTACTAGCATGATCATCGATCATTCTAATTACAAACATGTGAAAGAAGCTGCCTTGACGATGCAACAACCACTTGCAATTATTGTAGAGGCATTAAAGGCAGAGAACTTCGCAGACGCAAAAAGTCTTGAAAGCAAAACAGATAGCTTGCTCAATGAATTAAAAACGGGGTTATCCGCTGCTCGTGACAAAAATGGAGTGGCGAGTTTTCTTGATATAGTCTGGGTCAGAGTCACGTTACAATCTATCGTTATTGCGCCGCCTGATGTATCACAAATGAATGAAGCGTTAGATGCAATACTGAAAGCCAACAATGCACTGGCACGGTCTTTAAATGGTGGAGCGATTCCAGAAATCTCTGAGTTGATCGCTCGTGCACAACAAGTCTCGAGGCTCTTCAACGCATCACGATAATAGCACTTAAGTTTTGGACTTACTCATGCCAACTCCCAATCAGCAGAAATTCGTTTCCAGCGCTATTGATGCTATTCGTCACGCGGAAAACTTGTTGACCGATCAGATTCAGTCGTCAACAGTCACGTTGACCGCGATAAAGTTAACTCATGAATACAACAATCTGGATTCGTTTCTCTCTGAGTTGTTGCATGTGCAGAACGCTGTAGATGACGTAAGCTTCACGAGCGCAACTCAAGCACTGCAGTCTCGAGTGGGCGGCCTTAAGGCCGATGAGGCGGTGATCAAGACAATCATTAAAGATGTCTCAACTGTAGGAAAAATAATCGGGTACGTAACTCAAGCGCTAGAGCTCATTGCTAAATTATAAATAGTTGGTATCTAGCTTTAAATACTTTGATTCAAATGACGCAAAGAGTTGTATCACGATATATAAGCCGTACTTTCACCGCTTTTGATTGTAATAAATACATCCTATATTAAGCATTGAGACCTTACATCCATTTTCTTTAGCTGGAACGCCATCATGACCGTCAAACGCAAAGTCACCCAAAGTAACAGTAGAAAAATAACTCGTAAGAAAACCTCTAAATTATCGACATCAAAATCGACCATACCCAAGACAGCACCTTATGACTTTGTGCGCACGGTACCATTGCATTACCCTAAAACCTCGATCTCCGTAGCTGAAATGGCCGCGCGAGAAAAGGAAGGAGCAGATATGGATATCTTCGATGGCAAACCACATATAGCACCACTCGATGCTCACTTATCATATCGAGGTGGACCTCTGTTACAAAAAGTACAAGTGTTTACGATATTTTGGGGTATTAAGTGGAATGCATCTACTTCAGCGTCAGCACTCATCAACAACATCAATAAATTTTTTACTGACATTCTTGTTAGCCCACTAATTGATCAACTCGCAGAGTATTCTGTTCCGGGAAAAACCATTTCACAGGGTTCGTTAATTGGAACTGCAACACTTGCTGATAGCGCTCCTATCGGAAGTGTGACGGATACGGCTATTCAAACTCAACTGAAGAAATGGCTTAAGGCCAAAAAAGTACCCAAGACAACGCCCAACACGTTGTACTTCATTTACCTAGAGCCAGGTGTCGTCTCAATCATGGGTGGTTCCAAATCTTGTCAAAGTTACTGTGGCTATCACAACAATGTAGGCGCTACCTATTATGCTGTGATGCCCTATCCTAGTTGTGCGGGTTGCTTAGGTGGACTGACAGTGCTAGATGCCCTGACTGCCACTAGCTCGCATGAATTGTGTGAAGCGATCACTGATCCCGTGCCAGGCAAAGGTTGGTACGACGATAAGAATGGAGAAATTGGTGACATCTGTGCATGGAACTTTAAAACCATTGCGGGTCACAAAGTACAACTCGAATGGTCCAATGCTCAAGGACGCTGCGTTTAATCAGCATTACAGTTTGGGCCTAAGCGAATCAGTTGTACTTTGGTGTTTGAAAGTGTCGCTGATTGCATTTACTACTTTGGTATAAACATCATTGCGCCTGGCTCCTTAATGCAACCGAGTTGGAATAGCTACACAAGTCGTTTATTAACGGCTAAGAACTGTCGTCACGTGTTCATTTAAGTACAGCAAGTTGTAAAGTATGGATAGCTAATATTGTTGATTCTACCTACTTCCTTGTCATCGTTTGTTCATCTTCTTTGATGAAGATTCCTTCGATTTGTCTATTCACTTTAGCTTTACGACATTGGAGTCCAGTGCAGTGCGAAATTTTAATTTCTGCATCATGTTATTCACCGGTTCATTACTGTCGCATTCCGCTTTTGCATGGAATGCAGATGGCCATCATACCATTGCAGCGCTTGCAAGTAAGTTGATTGTTGGAACTCATGCTGCCAGCGAAGTTAAGGGCATTCTTGGTACACTAAGTCTGAAAGATGCTGCGGTATGGGCTGACTGTGCCAAAGGAATCGACCCTAATAAAGGGTTTGTTTACAGCACTCCTGGAAAATATCCAGAGTGCAAAATTTTTGAAACACCTCAAGGCGAAGCCGCAATGGCGGATTTTGTGAAGCGCAATTTCAACAATTGCAACCCAAAGCCTGGTGAAGAAATCTGCCACAAACAATATCACTATACGGACATCAGCATTTTGCAGTCTCATTACGATTCTGGATTTGTTGGCGCACGCGTTGATGATGTGGTGGCTGCAATCAATGCAGCGATCCACGTTCTTAAGGATGAAGCTGCTCCCGCACCTTTTAATATCAAGGATAAACGCGAGGCATTGCTATTGTTAGCCCACTACGTTGGCGATATTCATCAGCCATTACATGTGGGTGCAATCTACCTTGATCAAAATGGCCAAGAGGCAAACCCTGACTCAACGGGATTTGATCCTTTAACGGATACGCGTGGTGGTAACAACCTGCTAGTCAAGGGTAAGAGTTTCCACACCCAATGGGATGCCATCCCAACTTCGATGAAGGTACAACACATCAATATTGCTTGGGTGAAAAAAGCGGAGGCAGTATCTACTACGAGTGGCGATATTCTTGGCTGGTCCAACCAATGGGCAACAGATTCTTTGCATAAAGCACAACAGGCATTTCACGGAGCACAGTTTGATGTACGTGTAGGTACTCACTGGAATACAAAGCTGCCGACTGGTTATACGGCGCGATCGAACAAGATCAAGAAGACACAATTAACGTCTGCCGGCGCTCACCTTGCGCAGCTGCTAGAAGCGATCTGGCAATAAAACGATCACACGAATTAAAAAGTAGTCTATTACCAATCAAAAGCTATGAAATATCTTATTACTTTATTGATAGCGTTCATGTTAAGCAGCTGCGTCGAAGCACCGACGAAGACAACAGGGAATTATGCGCCAGTTTCCCTACAGATAGTTGTCGTTACACAAAAAGCAGCCCCGCCATCAGAACTGCACTGGTTCCGCAATTCTGCGGAACGCCATGCCGCGTACGAGCAAACTTATCGTGTAGCAGCATCCGCGGTACGTCTAGCAGTGATTTCGGATATTTCGCTAAAGGAAGAGGGACCAACTGAGGCTTTTATAAAGGCAAATCTGGTAACTCAGTGGTAACTCAACATGTTTTTGAAAATTATCACAACATGTAAGTCATTGATTTTATGGTGGGCCGTGAAAGATTCGAACTTTCGACCAAGAGATTAAGAGTCTCCTGCTCTACCAACTGAGCTAACGGCCC
>JAICKZ010000216.1 GCA_025927665.1 Steroidobacteraceae bacterium
GTTTCTGGTTTTACTACCACCAGTGCAACCACCTTGATGCACTTGGATGAATTGCCCCGTTCTATTCTTTACTACCGTCATCAAATTCAATGGTTGGGCGGCATCGGCATGGTCGTGTTGGCTGTTGCGTTATTACCGATGCTCGGTATCGGTGGCATGCAATTGCTTAAGGCCGAAACACCGGGTCAAGTTAAAGACACACGTTTGACACCGCGTATTACCGAAACTGCAAAAGCATTGTGGTTGGTATATGTGTTGATCACTGCGGCCTGCGCTGGATGTTACTGGGCTGCAGGTATGACGCCTTTCGATGCCATTGGCCATAGCTTTTCCACTGTGTCCACAGGTGGATTTTCCAGTCATGATGCCGGATTGGGATACTTCAATAATCCTTCCATTGAATACATTGCCACTTTCTTCATGTTCTTGGGCGGCATTAATTTTTCGCTGCACTTTATCGCTTGGCGACGAGTGCAATTCAGAAGCTACTTACGCGATTCGGAGTGGCGTGTGTATGCAGGCGTATTGATTGTGGGCGTGGTGCTATTTACCACCACGTTGATTGTTACCGGTACTTTCAGTAATGACGGTTATTCATTTCGTAGTGCATTGTTTCATGTCATGTCAATGTTGACGACCACGGGATACGAAACCACGGATATTACTGTATGGCCCGGTGCCTTACCGGTGATGTTGGTGTTGATCACTTTTATGGGTGGTTGTGCGGGCTCAAGCGCTGGTGGCATGAAAGTGATTCGCTGGATGTTGATGTGGAAACAAGGAACGCGTGAAGTGAATCGCTTGATGCATCCAAATGCCGTATTTGCAGTCAAACTTGGCGGCCGGCCCGTGCCATGGCGAGTCATCGATGCGGTGTGGGGATTCTTTGCAATTTATGTTGTGTGCTTTGCAGCGCTGATGGTGTTGCTCATTGCCACCGGTGTGGATCAAGTCTCCGCATTCTCTGCCATTGCGGCCTGCATCAACAACGCAGGGCCAGGCCTCGGTTCAGTTGCAAACAACTTTGCAAGTATCAGCGAATCTGGAAAATGGATATGTGTATTGGCGATGTTATTGGGACGACTTGAAGTCTATCCATTGATCGTATTGATCACACCTGCGTTTTGGCGCAGATAATTCCAAACTTGACTCGTAGCGCGTCATCAAAAAACAGACAAGCAAGTGTGTTGGGATGATGTCTTGCAAAACTGTAAGCAATGATATGTGATATGTTTAGATGCTTATGTCTGCCAACGTTTCATACCTTAATTCGCCGCCCGCAACTCATCAACTGCTCGCCAGGCTTTCACAGTTGGTGGAGTCAGGTGAAGTTTTTGCTTGTGTACGTGTGCAGGCGAAATGCGCACATACACTGCACGCGGTCAGTATGGACGCCGCCTTGATTGTGTTACCGCTTGAGGGCAAGAAACGTGTTCGTTATCAACATGATTGGATACATGTAAGCCCGGGAGAAATTTTTCTAGTGCCGCATCCGCAGGTGCTCGACATTGAAAATATTCCTGACAGTTCTACGGGGCGTTATCTTGCCATTGGGTTGCCCTTGCAAGCGAATGTGTTGGAAGCAGCAAGGCAGTTGATTGGCGACCGGATAACCTATGCTGATGGCGCAGTGGCATCGGTGCCCCTTATCGATCATTTACGCGATTTTAACGATTGGCTTGACGCCATGGAACATCACGATGTTGCACGTGCTCGTCTCGCATTAGTAGGCTTGATACTCAGGCTTTATGAACAGGGGCACCGTGGTTTATTGCAACCTGTAGCGCCCACCTTGGCAGCACGTATTCGTGCAATGATTGCGATTGATCCGGCACGAGAGTGGTCTTCGCAAGAGGTTGAAGCGCATCTGGCAATGAGTGGTGCGACGCTGCGCCGAAAATTGGCGACTGAAGGAACCGGTCTGCGTGAAGTCGTCATGGATGCACGCCTGTCGCAGGGGTTAACATTGTTATCGACTACTGACCTGCCGGTGAAAGCCGTCGCCGCCCGTGTTGGCTATATATCGGCATCCACGTTTGCAAAGCGATTTACTGAACGCTATGGTGTTGAACCTTCTCAACTTTGCAATGAATGATCGATTTGCGCTCGAAGCTGAGCGTTTTGCACGAGTTCAATGTTCTAATCTCCGCGGGCTATTCACAACAGGTAAGGTCATATGCAATTACTCACACGTATTCTTATTCGCCAATGCGCTTTTGCTATCTTCGCACTTCTAGCCATTTCGAATACTGCATCGGCGGCGACCGCTGCAAAAGTGCAGCTTTATAAACTCGATTGTGGTCGGATTGAGTTCCAGGACATGGGCTTTTTTTCGGACACCGGTGAATATGATGGTCATTCCGGTTCTGTGGTCGATACTTGCTTTCTGATTCGTCACCCAAAAGGCTTGCTGCTTTGGGATACAGGACTTGGCGATAAAATCGCTGAACAGAAGGATGGCGTCAACAATAATGGCATACATATGTATGTCGATACGCCTTTGCTGCAGCAGCTGAAGACATTGAACGTTACACCGGCAGATATCAATTTCCTTGCGTTCTCACATTTCCACTTCGATCATACAGGTAATGCGAATTTGTTTACTCATTCAACTTGGATAGTGAACAAGACCGAACTTGCAGGTGCGCTGGCAACGCCGCCCACATTTGGTGAGGATCCCTCGTTGATTAGTGAGCAAGCAAACGTTAAGAAGCAGATGATCGATGGTGACTACGATGTATTTGGTGACGGCTCTGTAAAAATACTCAAAGCACCGGGACATACGCCAGGACATCAAGTATTGGAATTGCATTTGCAACACAGTGGTGTAGTTATTCTTGCTGGCGATTTATATCACACTACTGCCAATCGCGAAGAGCGTCGCGTGCCACCCATCAATACCAGTCGCGCTGACACACTGGCTTCCATGGATCGCATTGAACGCATCGTCAAGAACACGCACGCACGACTTATTATTCAACACGAGGCAAAGGATGTGAATGCGTTGCCAAAACTACCGGCATTTCTTGATTAATAAAAACAACTGTCAGGAAGCGGAATGTTCCGCTTCCTGGTATTAAAATAATATGGGTGCGTCCATGGATGGATGATCATGCAGAAAACGATTTCAATCCTTCGTCCAACTGCAAAATCGCAGCAACCAGATGATAAAACGAACTGGCCGGTGAAGGCTCATTGACGAATGAACCATCGGGCAATTGTAGATCGAACCACAACCCGGGTACCGTTGTATTCAGATAAGGCATCAGTCCTGTCACTGCCTTATATGTCATTGACCAATATTGATCCTCGCCCGTAATCTGCGCCGCCAACACGGCTGCTTTAATGCGTTCTGTTTGTGGCCAAAGGCGGGCATTTGCATCATGAATAGAAAAATCATCGAGTAAAGTATTAATTGCCACATTGTTGCGAATGCCATGTTGTTCGCCGATGTATATCAATCTCAATGCAGCATCACGGCATTGTGCATCGTTACCATTGCATCTCAACAACAGCCATGCCCATTCAAATTGATGACCAGGTTCAACAATACGCCCTGCGAGCCCCGGTGCGGGTTGCCAGTCGTCAGTAAAAAACTCCAACAAGACGCCATTTCTTGACTGAATGAACTTGGTCATCGCAAGCTCAGTCAATTCTTCAACCAGAGTTGACCATGCAGAATGGGTGCTTATTTTTTGCCACGTAAAGCAAGCCTCAAGCAAGTGCATATACGGATTGGATTCACGTCGTCCATTGCGAAAATCGTTGAAAATAAGCTTATTTTCGTGTGCATTCAATTGCCGCTGAATAGATCCAAGCAGGGTTAGTGCCAACGGTTCAAATTCTGCGCGAGTATCTAATGCACTTGATGCATAGGCCATTGCTAACAGCGCGAATGATTGGTCGTACAAGAACACGCGATCATCTAATGTCATGCCATCGGCATCACACAGCGTGCGATAAAAACCATCTTCGTGACGATAGTACTTAACAAAGTAATCCATACCACGTCGTATAATTCTTTTGACATCACCATGCCAACCGAATTGCTTTGCCATAGCAAAGCAAAATATTTGTCGCGGATGTATGCGTGAACGACGTGATTTGGCAATACCCTTACCTTGTTGATCAAGCAATTCCATAAAGCCACCATTGCGCGCATCGATACCTTGTTGCGCCCATAGTGGATAAGCGTGATTAATCAACCAGGCAATAAGAAGATCACGTTGTGCGCTGACAACTTGTTTGATTGTTGAAGATGCCGGCATGTTGAATCAAACTTTACGTAGTCTTTATCGAGACAAACAACGACTCATCGTAAAGATTTCGCTAAACAAGATTGTCAAAATAACTGTCATGTGAAGCACAGACAGCTTGACGCTGTCTGTACATCTGAATGTTAATGAATAGGCGCGTCAGTTCTGAACGGCAATGCCGGTAGGCCATTCTTGTTGTACAGATTTCCTTTCGGTGTATTACCCCAATCATAACGAACGGCTTTGGGTGAAGTGATGGCATCGTTACTGACGATCACTTCATTGCCCTCAATATGAGCTTGGGCCCATACAAATTTGCCGTCGTTGCCTGCAAGCGCAAAGCCTTTCAATTCGGTGCCATTCTTCATCATCAATCCAGATTCGACATGAGAAAAATGTAATCGCACCTTATTGCCGTCTACTTGCATGTGTTGATAACGCGGACCGGAAGAAACAACGTTTTCATGATAGGCAACTTTGCGAGCCACCAGTGCCAGACGTCGGCCGACTTCTTGTTTGTTGCGAGGATGAATATCATCTGCATCGCCGATATCGACGGCGGTCGCCATTCCAGTGTGCGGCAATGACAAAGTCATCTCCTGCGCTTCGCGCAATTCTGCCCAAGGATATTCTGCAGGTTGTGGCCTGTCGCTACCGTAACCTGCAAGTTGCACAAACAGGAAAGGAAAATCATATCCCCATGCAGCGCGCCAATCCCGAATCAATGCTGGAAACAAACTGTGATATTGCGTGGCGCGACCCGCATTCGTTTCACCCTGATACCAAATAGCACCTTTAATCTTGAACGCATCCAATGGTGCGATCATGGCATTGAATAATATTGTTGGCGCTTGAGGAAAGGCAGTGCGGAATTCTGCAACCGATGGCAATTCAGGTAGATCGGTAAGATCAGGGCCCGATTGCGCTTTCCACTCTCCCGCAAGCGAAATATTTTGCTCACCTACAACCATAAAGACATCTGCCGGATCAACATAACTGCCAACAAATCCGTTACCCGAATCATTGTTTCCAATCACGCGAATAGCAATGACATTGTCACCTGCATGCAAGTATTCGCTCGGCACCGAATAATTGCGTGACAGGGTACTGCCATTGGTAGTACCTACTTGATTGCCATTGACGAAAGTAATGTCCTTATCGGTCCATTTGGAAAGATGTAGAGAGATGCCTTGTTTCGCCTGCTCATCCGTCAGTTGAATATGTTTGCGATACCATACGATTCCATCGAAATCTTTGAATATCTTCGTCGGCCATATTTGCGGCTGCGTAGTGACCAACCATTGCGAATCGTCCA
>JAICKZ010000007.1 GCA_025927665.1 Steroidobacteraceae bacterium
AATTGACGATATAGGCGACGTATTTGGTCATCAGTCAGTTTTGTGGAAAGTCGGATGGTTCGAGTGCGCGCTTCAAAGCGAATCATGCTCATGGCAATCGCCACGCGATCAGTTTCCGATCTGGAGAAATAATCCATAGGTTATGTTTCCTTGGTTACTGGAAGAATTATTTAGAAACAGATTGACGAGCAGTACGCTATCAGAATTTAATACAGATCACGAATGATTTATCCGCTGCGACGCAGCACGCATTTTACCCTATGTAACAATGTCATCAACGTGGTACAGGAGTCGATTATGGCGCTTTTTAGACGGAAATCAGCTCAAAGTGAATCAATCATTTCGCATCAACCATTAGACGCCAATCAACAGCAATTACTACAATTAAACATAGATTTTTTAAAAATGCTGATCGCGGCGAATCAGCCGGACGTGGAGATTGGTACGGTAACTCGCTCGCAGTTAAGTTTGCCGTCAGTGCAAGTCACAACGTTGACTTCGTGTACTGATGCAGCGATTCAAACCATGGCGGGTTGTGGCTTTTCATTATTCACTTTTAGTTTTCATCTTGCCGATATGTGGGAACGCATGGCAAAAAACAGCAACCAGCAATCATCAGTACAACGTTACGCCAATGATGCTAACAGTGCGGTAGGGAACAATACTATTGAAGTAGCTTATGCGGGTTTTGCTGAGTGCGCATTATTTTTTGCATGGCATCTTGCGCAACATCAACCCATGGCCGCTCGTATCATGTTGGGTATGCGAGAGGAAACGGCAGCGGTATTATCGCCGTTACAGTTATGGCAGATTCGTCAAATTGCACACCGCAGTTATCAAATGCTGACACCGCGCTGGCCGCACAATCCTTATTTTTGGGTTGATATGTTGCGCTATGCGGCAACCAAGGATGAAGAACATTTCAGATTTGCTCGCTTGATGGGTACACAATTGATTGCGCGCGATATGGAACCCAGTGCATTCATGCGTGTCAGTCCGGTGGATAGTGCAACGCCGACTTAGTTGTTTTAGTCCAATCCAAGTTTCTTAATGCGATAACGAAGCGATCGAAAGCTCATTCCTAACAATGCAGCAGCTTTAGTTTTGTTGTAGCGCGTTTGTTCGAGTGCTTTGATGATGGCGTCGCGTTCGATGTCTTCCAATGCGTCGCCCAATGCTTCACCCGGCAACACTTCAGCAGTAACAGCTTTGTCTGGCATTGCTGTGGCTAATGTTTTTGAACGCAATTGGAGATCGGTTACGTCAATCGTGAAGCGGGCACATAAAGTGGCGGCACGTTCAAGAATATTTTCGAGTTCACGTACATTGCCAGGAAAGTGATACTTGATTAATGCTTCGCGCGCTGCAGGAGTGATTCGTAATATTTCTCCCAATTGCTTGCTTTGTCTTTTAAGAATGATGTCAATCAGTTCAGTGATGTCCTGATCGCGTTCACGTAGTGGTGGCACGCGAATTTCTATGACGTTCACTCTATAAAATAAATCTTCGCGAAAAGTGCCTTCGCCCACCATACGCGATAGATTTTTATGTGTCGCAGAAAGAATGCGGACATCTACTGCATATTCTTTTGAATCACCCACCGGTCGCACAGTTTTTTGTTGGATGACACGTAACAACTTTACTTGCATATGCAAGGGCAAGTCAGCGATTTCATCTAAAAACAAGGTCCCGCTTTCGGCGCTTTGAATTAGACCCTGTTTATCGCTCACAGCGCCAGTGAAGCTGCCTTTTTTGTGACCAAACAATTCACTTTCCATCAGTTCAGATGGAATGGCACCACAATTAACCGGTACAAAAGGCGCATCCCGACGTGCACCGGATTCGTGAATCAAATGTGCAACCAATTCTTTACCGGTGCCGGATTCGCCATAGATATGCACTGGCGCTTGACTGCGCGATACTTTATCAATCATGTCGCGTAGCTCATTCATCGCGGCCGATTGACCAAGTAGTCGAACCTTGGGTAATACACCGGTACTTTCAAATTGATCTGCAAGTTTTAATGTGGCCGTAATTAATTTACGCAAAGCAGCTAAGTCCAATGGCTTCGATATGAAATCGAAGGCACCGAGTTTAAGCGCGCGCACTGCTGATTCCACATTGCCATGTGCAGTAATCACTGCAACCGGAATATTGGGGCGATGACTTTGTATCCATTCAACCAAACCCAGTCCATCACCGTCTGGTAGCTTCATATCCGTCAAGCACAACTCGAAGTTATTATTGCGCAGTCTTGCAATGGCACTGTTGAGATCAGGCGCGGTGCTGACATCAATATTCATACGTTGTAACGTGATGCTGAGTAATTCACGAATATCAGCTTCATCATCAACAACCAACGCGCGCGGATTCCCCATTATCAAATTTCCCAACGAAGCGGATCAGAAAACACAATGCGGAAGATGCTGCCCCCACCATGCCTTGGTTCGTAGAGCAAGACAGCGCGATTGCAATGAGCCAGTTCGCGCGCAATGAACAATCCTAGGCCTGTGCCACCTTCGCCTGAAGTAAAGAATGGTTCAAAAATTCTTTCAGCGGCCTCGCTGGAAATGCCAACGCCACGATCGGCAACTTCCAAATACGGACGGTTGCTGTTGTTGGTTCTGCCATAACGTATGCGTATCAACTCAATTTCTTTACTGCGACCATATTTAAGAACATTCTCGCAGAGATTCCATAAAATCTGCTGCAGGTGAGTTGGATCAACGCGTACTTCAATTTCATATTCAGGTGCTTCAATCACAAATTGATCGTTGTGTAATTCAAAGCTTTGAATAAATTGCGATGCAAAATCATTCAGCCAGTTATTCAGAATGATGCGTTCAACTTGTCCAATATCACGACGCGATAATTGTAGAATGTTATTGATAATCGTGCTGACACGTTCACCATTGTTACTGATGATGTCAGTTAATCTTCTATCCTGATCACTAATCGCGGGCGATTCTTTAAGCAATTGCGCAGCATGACTCATGGCGCCAACGGGATTACGAATCTCATGTGCGATGCTGGCGCTCAAGCGACCGAGTGCCGCAAGCTTGGATTGTTGTACGCGTTCGGCAATAAGACTTGTGTCTTCCAGGAACACCAACGTGGGTCCAGGATCCTTGCTATCAAGTGAAACGAAGTGAGGTTGAATCAAGCTGCCACCATCTGCTGATACCAACGTAAGTGTATGGTTACGCCACTCTGGCGTGTCGCGGCGCCAAATATCGAGTAGATATAAAAGTCTTGGCGATACTTCTCCCAGCAATGTACTGGAATCTATAGGACCACCTTTTAAATGTTGAGCTGCGGACTCATTAATCAGACGCACGCGATCTTGCGCATCAACGACCAAAATGCTTTCACGCAGATGCTGCACAATAAATTCATTCAACTCTGCGAGATTGGCAATGTCCACTTCTCGTTGTTTCAGTAACGCTTCGCTTTCACGCATGCGTCGTGCCGCCATCGAAGCGCCAAGTGCTAACAAGAAACACAATGCACCAAACAATCCAGCTGCGGTGGAGTCGGCAGTGCTACCGATTCCCTTTATTTCTGCGGCCACTTGTTGCAACAACATACCCAATGTCGCCGATGCTGCCAGCAATAATGCGAAACGGCGACTTAAGATCAAGCTCGCTGCAGTTAATGGCAATACCATCAATGTCGGTAATCCACTGGCCATACCACCGCTTGCAAACGTAAGTGAGCTGATAATGATTAAATCCACCAGTACGTGTGTGATGGCTTGTATCTGTAAGCCAGGCCAGCGACTCTTAAGGCCGCTGAATACGGCGAAGGCAAATGTTGCATACGAACCTAAACCTGCAATAAACATCGCGGGATGTTGTTGTCCCACCGGTGTTGGCTCCAAGGTGAAGTACAAAGTGCCGAGTACTAATGTCATTAATAATCGATAGAAATTTAGCAGCAATAGGATGCGCCAGCTCATCTGAGTGAACTGTTGTGAAGCGTTAGATGAAAAAGGACTGATCATGTCGCACCAAGTTAGCACAGTGTTCGCATAAATCGAGTAGACTTATGCACGGATAGCATCGTTGATCTTTGCTTCTGCTTTCAATTGCCCCAGAATACGCTGTCTTGTGTACGGTCAGTAACTCTGGCTGCGGTTCAACCTTTCAATTTGAGACTCATCGCGCATGAATCTGCACGAATATCAATCCAAACAACTTTTCGCCCGTTATGGCATTCCAGTCCCTGCCGGTCAGGTGGTATCCACGCCTGAGGAGGCCGCCGCTGCCACTCGAAGTATTGGTGGCAACAAATGGGTCATTAAAGCTCAAGTGCATGCGGGTGGTCGCGGCAAAGCAGGCGGAGTGAAGTTAGTGGATTCCTCGGAGCAGGCAGCTGAAGCGGCACGCGGCATGTTTGGCAAATACTTGCACACTCATCAAACCGGCCCGGAAGGGTTGCCCATTCATCAAGTGTATGTTGAACCGGCATCCAAGATTGAGCGCGAATTATATGTAAGTTTGGTATTGAATCGCGAGCTTGGACATATCGCATTTATTGTTTCAGCTGCAGGCGGCATGGACATTGAAGAAGTTGCCGATAAAACACCTGAAAAATTGATTCGTGTCAATGTTCATCCTGCTGCAGGTTTACAGGCTTCGCAATGTCGAGTGATGGCCTTTGCATTGGGACTATCGGGTAAGCAGGTGGAAGAATTTAGTTCCATTGCACAGGCACTATACAAATTATTCATTGAGCGTGACGCTGCATTAGTGGAAATCAATCCTTTGATTGTCACCGGTGATGGTCATCTTGTGGCGCTAGATGCCAAGCTCAACATTGAAGACAATGCATTGTTCCGTCAGAAAGAGTTGGCAGGTTGGCGCGATGCATCGCAAGAAGACGCAATGGAGAACGAAGCGGCCAAGCATGAACTCAACTATGTTTCTCTTGATGGTGACATTGCATGCATGGTGAATGGTGCAGGTCTCGCGATGGCGACCATGGACGTGATCAAGTTGCATGGCGGCGCACCTGCGAACTTTCTTGATGTCGGCGGTGGTGCGACCAAAGAGCGCGTTACAGCGGCGTTCAATTTGATTTTGTCGAATAAAAAAGTAAAAGCTATTTTAGTGAATATATTTGGTGGCATTGTTCGTTGCGACATGATTGCCGAGGGCATAATCGCTGCGGTGAAAGATGTGGGCGTCAGTGTTCCCGTAGTAGTGCGCATTGAAGGCACGAATGCGGATGCGGGTCGCAAGTTGTTGGCCGGCAGCGGACTGGCCTTGATTCCAGCAACTGATCTGACCGATGCAGCAAAGAAAGTTGTTGCGTCTATTAAGAAATAGACGTCGACATTTCTTACTAATTATTCACACGCATTAAAGATATTTATCCATCATGAGCATACTTGTAAATAAAGCAACCAAAGTAATTTGCCAAGGGTTTACCGGCAAGCAAGGTACTTTTCATTCCGAACAATGCCTGGCTTACGGCACAAAATTAGTAGGTGGTGTCACGCCGGGTCGTGCAGGTGAAAAACATCTGGGCTTGCCAGTGTTCAACACGGCGCGCGATGCTGTGAACGCAACCGGTGCTACGGTAAGCATGATCTATGTACCAGCACCTTATGCAGCAGATGCCATTCTTGAAGCGGCTGATGCGGGCATTGAATTGATTGTATGTATCACCGAAGGCATTCCTGTCAACGACATGGTGAAAGTAAAGTGTGCGCTCAAAGATTATGGCAGCTTGCTGATTGGTCCTAATTGCCCGGGCATCATTACTCCCGGTGAATGCAAGATTGGCATCATGCCTGGTTTCATTCATAAGCCTGGCAAAGTCGGTATTGTGTCGCGTTCGGGTACGTTAACTTATGAAGCCGTATTCCAAACCACCAATATTGGTTTGGGTCAAAGCACTTGTGTTGGCATCGGTGGTGATCCGGTGCGTGGCATGAACTTCGTTGATGTACTCGCACGCTTTGAAGAAGATCCAAAAACCGAAGCTATTATCATGGTCGGTGAAATTGGTGGCAGCGATGAAGAAGCCGGTGCACGTTTCATAAAAGATAATGTCACCAAGCCCGTTGTTTCTTATATCGCCGGTGTAACAGCACCGCCTGGCAAACGCATGGGTCACGCCGGCGCGATTGTTGCGGGTGGCAAGGGCACCGCTGCTGATAAGTTTGCAGCATTGGAAGACGCAGGCGTGCGCACAGTGCGTTCACCCGCTGAATTGGGTGCCGCTATTGCAGAAGAATACGCGAAGCATCGCAAGTCAAAGAACAAGTCTTCAACACAGTCATCATCTAAGCCTGCTAAAAAGGCAACTAAGAAGCTGATAAAGAAAGTTGCGAAAAAGAAAGCCATCGCTAAAGCGAAGCAGCCCATTACAAAAACCAAAGCTGTGAAGAAGAAAGCAGCGAAGAAGAAATAATTAATCCTGCGCAGTTGTAATTCACTATGACCACTACACTGCGCATTGCGCTTGCTCAACTCAACATTCCGGTTGGTGATGTAGCGGGCAACACGCAACGCGTTATCGATATCTCAATTGAAGCTCGTGATCGGTTACATGCAGATTTGATATTGTTTCCCGAACTCACGTTAACAGGTTATCCACCCGAAGATCTATTATTTCACGCCGGCGTGCGTCGCCAAGTGCAAGTTGGTTTGGATAGCGTACGCACAGAAGTGCAGGGTATTACTACGCTGGTGGGCTATCCCGAGTATGTTGATAAAATTATTTATAACGCTTGCGCGGTGATGCGCGATGGTGAGCAATTACTTAATTACCGCAAGCGCGAACTCCCCAATTACAAAGTGTTTGATGAAAAACGTTACTTTAAGCCTGGTACTGAAACTGGATTGTTTGACATTAAGGGCATCAAAGTTGCAGCCCTAATTTGTGAAGACATTTGGGAACCCGGACCGGCACGTGCTGCAAAGCAAGCGGGCGCACAATTGATTGTTGTTATCAACGGTTCGCCGTATGCGCTTAATTATCAGCAGCGTCGCGAGGCAGTGGTACGCGAACGTGTTAATGATACGAAGTTACCGGTTGTGTATTTGAATCTATTGGGCGGTCAGGATGAATTGGTATTCGATGGCAATTCATTTGTGATGAATGCGCAGGGCGAAGTGGTGCAACGTGTTGCTCCTTTTGTTGAAGATCTGTTCGCCGTGGATATTGATTTGCGTGATGAGTTGATCGAGCCGCGGCCTGCATACATCGAACCTTTATTGTCAGAGGAAGCGAGTGTCTATAATGCGTTAGTGCTTGGCGTTCGCGATTACGTGAACAAACATGGATTTCCTGGGGTGGTACTGGGATTGTCGGGCGGCATCGATTCGGCACTGACGTTGGCAATAGCAGTGGATTCCCTAGGGTCGCAACAGGTGCATGCAGTGATGATGCCATCGCGTTACACCTCGCAACTCAGTCTTGATGAAGCAGCAGGTCAAGCACGTACACTTAATGTTCGTTACGACGTCATCTCGATCGACAATATGTTTGCCTCTGTGCAAGCGGCTCTGCAACCCATGTTTGATGGACTGCAACCCGATGCAACTGAAGAAAATATTCAGGCGCGATGTCGCGGTATTTTGCTCATGGCCATTTCCAACAAGTTGGGTCGTATGGTGTTGACGACAGGTAATAAAAGCGAAATGGCGGTGGGCTATGCCACCTTGTATGGCGATATGGCAGGCGGTTTCGCGCCAATCAAAGATTGCAGCAAGATGTTGGTGTATCGATTAGCGCGTTATCGCAATTGCATTGCACCAGTCATTCCACAAAAAGTCATTGATCGTCCACCTTCTGCCGAATTGCGACTCGATCAAAAAGATACTGATTCATTGCCGCCGTATGAAATACTCGATGCAATTCTAGAGCTATTTATTGAAGCTGATTTGTCAGTGGATGAAATTGTGGCACGTGGATATGATCGTGCTGTTGTTGGTCGCATATTGCAAATGGTCAAACGTAACGAATACAAGCGTCGGCAAGCACCGCCGGGTGTGCGTGTGAGTAATCGCGCTTTTGGCCGTGACTGGCGTTATCCAATTACATCGGGATATAAATCATCGTAGTGTGCTTACGATGATTTCAACGACCGCTGCAAGTAGTGATCACATCCATACTTGCAGCCATGCATTACATGAGGTCGGCCGTGTTCGACTTGCTGATTGGACTTACCGTTAAAATATCCAACACAAGAATATGATGGTTCCCAATAGAAAGGTGACATAGATGCCGAACTGGACGAGGCTGGAAGGTACCAATGCATTAACGCGATAACTGTAGTCTTGATAAACGTCACCAAACTGTTCTTGCATCCATTGTTCTTCCAATCGTAACTTTCGCCATATTGTTGCCACTGCAATCAAGACGGCGAAGAGTCCGCGCCATTCACCTATCGTAATTGCTGTTCCAATCAGTGCCAGTAACAATCCGGTATAGATGGGATGACGTACCACCGTATAAAGACCAGTCGTGATCAGTTCATGATCTTTTTTCACGGTAATGGAACCACTCCAATTTTTGCCAAGATGATGACGAGCCGAGACAGCGAATAGTAGACCGATGCAAGTAAGCGTCGCTCCCAGCCAGAACATCGATGCAGAGAGCGGTAAGAATCGTGTACTCAGACCCAACAGCGGCAGATTGGGAAGAGTTAGTAACAGCGCAGCCACAAGCAGGGGAATGATATGCAGTAAGCGCGATGACATACTTTCTCGCCGCGCTACCGTTTTGACGTCGAAGGCGGTAATTCGCCAATAACCTGCCCAGCTCATCCATAGTCCTGGAAAAAGATAGTGGTACATCATGTTCATCACGCAAACCTCTTATAAAAATAATAACGTTGTTTTGTTAACTATCGACTCAGTGATCGCAACGCTATAGCGTAGAAAGCCATTGAGTCACCGAATTACAGTGTGTAACTTACAAAGGTCGACCCAAGCGCTTTTCGACCTGGCGCTTTTCCCATGTTGCTCCAAATATCGGAAGCAACTCAAACAGGTAGACAGCTCGTATGATCAATGCAATGCCCCAAGCTAATGCGACCCATAACACCCATAAATCATGTGGTGAGGTGATCAAGTTGATGACCACGAGCACGATCATCACAAGAAAGTAGATGACCAATCTGTAATAAAAATTTTTCAGTTTATTGACATGCTGAAAGGCCAGAACTTCTTCGGCCGACATTCCCGGATTGGGCGCGGCTTGAGTTGTCGTCTCATTCATCTCGGACTCCGATTGCAAAGTTGAAAAATCGATCTCGAACACTGCTGCCAGTGACTTCAAAGTTTCAGTCGTCGCACGCTGACCCGCCTCAAGCCGTTGAATGGTGCGGGTACTTAAGCCACTCAACTCTGCCAATTGCTGTTGCGACCAACCCCGTTGAAGTCGTAGTTTTTGGATCTGCATGGAAACTCCTGATTCGTTTAATGGGACACAGTGTCGGCGCCTACCGCACAAATGGCAACGTCATGGATATGACTTCGTTGCGACAACGGCATGACTGCTTGGTGACACCACTGCGTAAATGACCCGTCACCGATTATTTTGAATTGTAGTAGGGCACGAATTTCGATGATGTAACCAGCGAAATCACGTATGCATCTGATTGGGTCACTCCATCATATTGTCAACGCTTAATCATTATCAGCGTTTAGTAATTTAATAATGATTGGCAGGAAACTCACACGTGCATAAAGCAAACATAGCCTTACTATCTACTTCAGTGATTACTTTGTTGTTGTCGGCATGTGGAGCGAGTAGTGGCTCAACTATGCAACCCAACCCGATGCCTCCACCAGCGCTGGCCATTGCAAAGATTGAAGTAATAGGGCAACCCGTCAAGGTGTTTGACCATCTG
Source organism: Steroidobacteraceae bacterium (assembly GCA_025927665.1). Taxonomy (GTDB): domain Bacteria; phylum Pseudomonadota; class Gammaproteobacteria; order Steroidobacterales; family Steroidobacteraceae; genus CAILZL01. Next base: position 9,869 of record JAICKZ010000007.1, read on the forward strand.
GTCGATCAGCAGGAAGCAGCGAATTTTCCTGATGCGCAGATCAGCGCTTGGCGAGAAGCCGATGGAACCGTGAATTTGATGATTCCTTCCACCGAAGCTTATCGCATGCGTGGCCCCGACTTACTTAATCTAACGATCGATCCTCACAAAGTCTACAGCTCACAAACGAGCGGGGGACAAATTCCCGAGAGCGATTACAACTTCAATCATTGGTTTATGGGGCCGTATAGCAGTGATGGCGTTCACTTTTACACGCTATCACACAGTGAATGGTATGCCTGCTTATTGAACAATGATTGCGAGATAATCGCGCCCAATGGCACTGACTCTCAAACCAATAGTTGGGCGAATACAGTAAATTCCTTTGCCTCTTCGGATGGTGGTGCTTCATGGGCACTCAATGTCGTGGGCGGTCATCACGTAGTGGCCAATACCTCGTTTCATTGGACCGTATCACAAGCATTTATGGATAAGATTTATCTTCAGGCGATGAATCACACTGGTATGTTTCAGCCCACACGGTTGGTTCATGAGGGCGGCTTCTGGTATTCGGTGGGTTACTACATTCACCGTGATTTCGGCAAGATCAATCCGTCCATTGGTGTGTATGAGGCACCAGTCGATCAATCCGGTTACGTATTAATGCGAACGAGTGACTACACGAACCCTAACAGCTGGGAAGCGTGGAATGGCGGTGCTAACTACTTGCCGATCACTGATCAGACTTTTCAAACCTTTGCGCCGCAGCAAAACGGCGTTGAGCTGGATGGTGCTCCGGCTCAACTCGTTTATGACAAAACCGCACATGTGTTTGTTCTTATCCACACTTTGTTCGGCGGTAACAACGCCGTCTACTACATGATGACTCCCAGTCTCGCGAATCCCACGTGGAGCGACACGACGCCAATAGTTGGGTCTGCTCAGACTGTCAGCGATCCTGGTGGAACGTTGCAGGATGGAAGCGGTGGCACTTACGGACCCATTATGGGTTTTAATGATGGCAATTTCCCATCCCTTTTGGATGCGAAGTCCGACGGATATAACTTTGAATTCATTAACGGCGAGCCATATCTATTCTTCAGCACATTTCCCGGCCCGCATGGCGGCGACAATACGGGGCGGGATATTTATCGATTGCGCCTCTCAGTGACCTATCAACATAGTCAATAATGTGAAGTGCAAAACCTTGACTGCCGTAGATTCAATTACGCCGTGGCAGTATGTGTCAGAGCTCTTCTGAGCTCTGTAGCAAACATCTATTGTGCTGCGGGCAAGAGAAAAATTGAGCGTGCTGAATAAAAGATCAGCATAGCAAAAGAAATTTTACGATCGCTATTTTCCAGAATAATTCCGACATTAGTGGATATCCCTTTCAGGGATCACATCTCAGCGTTCTATGGAACACGGATTCGCCGTGGCTCGAAAACTAAAAAATCAAGATTTATCGGAATAAAATAATCTAAGCCCGAGTCTCCCCGTAAGACTATTCCTGTAAGTCTGTCAGGTTGATTGGGAGAATTCGCAGTGACGATGTTAAATTCTGTCGTGGGACGTATCGGCTGGATATCCTTTTGTCTGTTTAATCTGATTCTGGTGATATCTGCACCAGTTGCACATGCCGCAGTAGGCCGCACTCCAGGTAATTTTGCGATTTCCCCGAGTGGTTCGGCTACCTACACGCTGCCTATATGGACACCTCCTGGCCCTGCGGGCTTGCAACCCCACATTGCACTCACTTACAGCAGTCAAGCAGGCAATGGCATTGCGGGAGTGGGTTGGAATCTCAGTGGTCTAAGTTCGATTTATCGCTGCAATCTCACCACTGAGCAAGACGGCATACCCGCTGCAGTCAGTCTGACGCCGAATGACGGCCTGTGTTTGGACGGCAAGCGTTTACGTCTTGTCTCAGGAGTCTACGGACAGGCAGGCTCGAGCTACCAAACCGAAATTGCGGATTTCTCCACGGTGACTGCAGTCAGCACTCTGGGCAATGGCCCAGATCATTTCATTGTCAAAGATCGCAATGGCACTAGTTACCAATACGGTGCCACAAGCAGTTCCCAGGTCGTGGTCAACGGTACGGCACTTAACTGGCTATTGTGCAAAGTGACGGATGCTACTGGCAACACTGAAGTCATTACTTATACCCAGACCACAGGGACCGCATCCCTGGATACCATCTCCTGGACGCCCACCAGTTACGGGGCGAATACTTATCAATACACGATGAAGTTTAATTATAAGGCCAATGTTGCCGTGCCTTTCTACGCTGGTTATGTCTCTGGGGTGGTGGTTCAAAATCCAAATATCCTCAATAACATCACGATTACTGGCCCCACGGTCGGGACTACTGGTGTTTTGAAGAAGTATGTGCTGAGCTATCAAGCCGGTCCAGCCACGGGCCGCAGCCAGCTTATTTCGGTGAAGGAATGTGCGGATGATGCAGCAAGTGATTGTTTACAACCAACTCAATTCGCGTATCAAAAAGGCGCTATGGGAGTGGGAAGTGCCATTACGCTTACAACTAGCTCGACAGCTCCAACGGTGTCGTACTCTACCTACGATCTGAATGGCGATGGCATTAATGATATGGCGTGGTATGACGGCAGTAACTGGAAGGTCGCTTTCGGTGGTCCTAATGGATTTTCCACACCACTTAACACCGGAATCACGGCAGCAGCGGCAGTTATTGAGAATATCGATGGTAGCGGAACAGACAGCTTTCTTGCACCGGTCAGTGGCACCTGGGTGTATTACAAATGGAATGGCTCTAGCTTCGCTACCGCCTCGACTGGAGTGTCCGTTGTTGATCAGACGACGGCCTTTACTTTCGCACTTGCGGATGTGAACGGAGATGGTTTACCCGATCTGATCACGACACGTTCAGATAATTATCTGTATGTAAGACTCAACACCAGCTCGGCGGGCGCCGTCAGCTTCTCTACTGTGGCCAATAAGACGATTCCCGCTGGCTCGATCTTCTCGAGTGCCGGGCCCACCCGCCATCTGGATTTCAATGGATCGGGGCAACAGGATCTAATCTCGATCAGTGGCACCTCACTAGCCACCACCTCGTCGATTCTGCACTTCAACGGCACAACTTTCTTGTCGTATGCATCTACAAGCCTTATTGCTATTGCTATGGCCGATTTCAACGATGATGGGTGTACGGATATATTGTATGGAAACGCGCTCGTCATTTCGCCTTGCAATGGAACGGCCAGCAAGTCCATTCCCACACCCGGACGTGTGCTGGCAGCTGTCGATTGGGATGGCGATGGGCGACGTGATCTTTTAGTGCAAAATGGGAATGCTGTTCAGGTCTACCTGTCCAATGGGATAAGTTTCAATACGACCCCAATCCCAACGTCGTTACCCCCATCACTTGGTAGCACGTCCGTCAATGTAACCTATGGTTCTATTCATAACTCCACTGGAGATGGTTTGGACGGAATTGTTACGTTGAGTGCTTCCGCGCCCTACACGATACAGTACTACCTGCACAACGGCGCGAGCCAACCTGCTGACCTGCTGATGCAAGTGACGGATGGATATGGAAATTCAGTGAGTCTGACCTATGCTTCTCTCGCAAGGTCGCTTAACACGGTCTATTTTCCCTCGACCCCGGCGACTTATCCCTATCAGTACTACATCGGCCCGTTATACGTCCTAAGTCAGGTTTCGTTCAGCGATCCGAGTGCGAGCAATGGCTATCAGATCAATTACTATTATGGCTCCGCCTGGACTCATTTACGCGGCCGCGGCTTTGCAGGCTTTCATGCCGTTCAACAGCATGATTCCCGCGGTAATGGTGGGAATGGGATTTGGTATACATCCACTTATGGCCAGGCCTTCCCTTTCACGGGTCAGTTTCAAGGTCTGGCCGTCAGGCAAACCAATTCTTCAGCGTTTAATCTCTCGTCAAGCTATGTGGCACTCAATTCAATCATGTTGAGTAATGTGGCCCATCAGCAGCGTTACTTCACGTTTGCCTCAAGCACAGGCCGTTATGACTATGAACTGGGATCAAGTCAAAACCGCGCGGTCAAACACACTAACACCGACTATACCTACGACAACTACGGTAACGTCCTCACGGCCAAGACAGTGGTAACCGATCTGGACAGCGGTTCACCCTACAACGGTACCACGTGGACCACATTTGTCCAGAACACCCCGGCGGTTGACACCTCAACCTGGTGCTTAAGTTTGTATTCGCAAACACAAGTCTCTTATGCCAGTACCGATGGTGGCCCGTCGGCACCCACTCGTACCAAGGCGCTTACGCCGGATACGAGCCATTGCCATTACACGCAGATTGTCACCGAGCCCTCGAGTACTGTGTACAAAGTCACGGAAGTGTTGAGCTACGACCATTTCGGTAACGTCAATTACGACAATATCACCGGTGCGAATATGGCGGCGCGAGCGGTCTTGACCGACTGGGGAACCACTGGTCAATTCCCCATAGCCATCACGAACGCCTTGAACCAGAAAACCACACTGAGCTATGACTTTGGCCGCGGCGTGCTCACTTCACAGACCGATGCGAATGGATTAAAGACCAATTGGAGTTACGACACCTTTGGCCGCAAGAGTGTTGAAACTCGTCCGGATGGCACCTCGACTCAATATGTGCTGCATGACTGCGCGTCCGAGAACAACTGTACTCGAGACATTCGTACGCGTTGGTCCGCTGCCGTGCTGGATAAGAATAAGGTCGCGATCAATACCACTTCAACGAATCTGGATTCACTGGATCGTACGTATCAGGTATGGACTAAGACCCTCAATGCGGCTTCGAGTACGTTTTCCAGCTTTGTTACCACCAATTACGACTTGCTCGGACGGGTAGTGGGACAATCTTTACCGACATTAACCGGATCACCACAGTACTTCACTACCACGCTGTACGATGCATTGAGTCGACCTTATCAAGTGTCGCGTCCGTTCAGTGCTAGCAACAGCACTCAGGCCATCACCCACTATGTGTATTCAGGAGATACCACCACTGTTACCGATGCTAATGGCAATACCAAGACCTTGGTGACCGATCCGAAGGGTCAGTTGCGCACCGTGACCGATGCTACCGGCTACCGTATCGGCTTCGCCTATGATGCGGCGGGAAGCCCGTCGGGGACCACCGATAGCTTGGGCACTATATTGAGCACGGCAAAGTACCAGTATGGTGTTCAACCTTTTGCGACCACTCGCATGGATGCCGATCTCGGTACTTGGACTTACGCCTATGATGCACTCGGCGAAGTGACCGACTGGAAGGATGCGAAGGGTCAGACCTTCAGAGTCGCTTATGATCCATTGGGTCGTACCACCGATCGCTACGAACCTGACTTCTATACCCATTGGACCTGGGGAACGAATGCGGCGCTCCATGAGATACAGCAACTGGCGAAGGTATGCACCGGAGTCGGTACCAATCCCGGTAGTTGTACCTCGACAGGTTATGCTGAAAGTGAGACGTACGATAACATGGGTCGGCCCAGTGCGCGCTCCATTCAGATTCCAGGAGACACCACCTATACCTATAACTGGAACTATGACTCCACCAGTGGACTGTTAGACACCTTCACCTATCCAGCTGATACTTCAGGTTATCGCCTGCAGTTGAAGTATGGGTATGTGTCTGGACTACTCAAATCCATTACCGATGTACCTGACAACATCACCTTGTGGACGGCCAATGCGGACAACGAACGCTTACAGTTCACGCAAGAAGTATTGGGCAATGGAGTGGTGGTCAATCACACCTTTGAACCGGTCACCGGATTACCCAGCAGCATCACGGCTGGGGTAGGCGGCGGTGCAGCCGTGCAAAATAATTCGTACTTGTTTGATGCCGTGGGCAATCTCACTCAACGGCAGGACAACAATGTGGGCTACAACGAAAATATCTATGTGGATGCGTTGAACCGATTTGACCACAACGTGGGAGATCCCAATAGCATGCAGATGGCTTACGATGCGATGGGCCGTCTTTCACAGTGGGGCAGTGTGGGTGGCACCCCGAATACTAGAGACTATGCCACGGCTCAGCCAGGCTGCAGTTATTACAGCAACTCTCAACCGCATGCGGTTCGCAAGAGCACACAAGGCGTGCACAGTAGCGTCTCCTGCTACGATCAGAACGGCAATATGGTGAGCCTCACGAATGATGCGACTGCCGTACGGCAAAGTACATGGACTAGCTTCAATCAACCAATGATGTTGAGTGTCACGGGAGCAACGCTGAGCACCACTGGATCGACTGTTCCGAGCTCCACACAGTTTTTCTATGATCACAATCATCAACGCTGGAAGCAGGTGGAAAGTTACAGTGGTACACCTGATTACAGTGGTGCGGCTGAGACCACGGAGTACATTGGTGGGCAACTGGAGAGGATGCAAAATGTTAACGGAGTGGTGTATCGCTACTACGTGACCGCTGGCAATAACACGATTGTGGTGAGCCGACCGGGTAATGGCACCACGGTGCCGTACTACCTAACTGCTGATCATTTGGGCAGTGTTGCAGCGGCGACGAATCAAGCCGGTACAGTGCTGGTGCATGGCAAGTTTGCTGCCTTGGGTTGGAAGGAGAATAGCGTTGCAGAGCAGGCTACGCTGACCGGCATTACCCGGCATGGATTCACCGGACAGGAAAGTCTAGATGCTCCTGGGTTGTTTCTGGTCAATATGAATGGCCGAATTTACCATCCGAGTGGCAACACGTTCCTGTCACCAGATCCGACTGCAGTCCATGATCTGACTAACACCATCAGCTACAACCGTTACGCCTATGCTAACTACAACCCATTGCGCTTCACCGATCCGTCGGGCTTTAGCCCCACCGATGGCTGCTTTACGTCTAATCAGGGTTTAGACTATTTCCCTACCACCACCGATTGGGACAAAGAGGGATCAGGTTCTGATGGAGACTCACCTCCCCCTATAGGAGAGTGTCTGGGTGGTGGACCTAATCCCCCTTCTCCTCCCCCGGAGATTGGGTGTTCTGACAGCGATCCTAGCTGTACCGTAACTGTTCCTGGCAATCGGCCCTCACCGCCTGAAGTGCCCTGCATTGGTCCTGCCTGCACGGTCACGGTTCCAGGCACTCCATATACTCCTCTTTCTCCACCACCATTGCCGCCGCCAACCATACTGCCTCTGCCATCGATAGTGCCGTTGTTGCAGGTACCGCAAATTCAATATGAGCCGAACCCAACCCTTTGCAATTCCTTGAGCGCTCTTTCAGGGGCGGCGGGAGGGGCAGTTGCTGGTGTGCTATTGTCTGGGAGAACCGGAGGGGACATAAGGAAAGGGGCAGTTGTTGGCGCGGTTGTAGGGGGATTTGGAGGTTACTTTGCAAAAGATGGGGGTATTGGAGCCTTTTTGCCTGCAGGACTGGGTAGCGTGCTATCTCGTTTCACGGCTGGATTTTCCTATTCAGGCTTTACCCAAGTATTAGGCGACGCCTTTGGCGCCAGTGTTCCCCCGGGAGCAGGAACGATACCGGCTGGAGTCGTTGTCGGGGCTGTAGCTGGAGCAGTACAGCCAGTCCTAGGCCTTGGTCGCACCGGTAGCGCTTTAGTCAGTGGCGGCGCTGGCGGGATAGCGGCAGGAGCGGGGTATGCAACGACTCTCCTACTTAATGTAGCGCTTTCGAAAGAATCTGGATGCTCGCTATGAGGCATGTTCCGTAATCCAGGTTCATACAACAATAGCCGGGGATGGCTCAAGAGTTTGCAGTTAAAAAGACTTGCGTAGGTCAGCGACTGCGCATACTGGCATTCGAACTCTTCGCGCGATGTGAAACAACAGGAAGCAAATGAATCGCATCGTCAATGTAACGGAGTTTTTGTGGACTTGCTGAGCTAGAAAACGGAATAACTATAGCGCCAATCAAAGTGATTAAGACCTCGCGCAATTACTCATCACTACATTGTGAACCAAGAGCGTATAGCGCAATTGATAAAGTCCTCGCGCGACTTTGCGCAATCTATTAAATGTCTCCATTTTTAAACTTTAATCAATTCAAAATTCGTTGTTAATAATGACTTGACAAAAACTTCTTAACTAACTGATTCCGATGGAAACGCATAATTTATTCGATTGATCCAGATCACTAGCATCGGCTAAGTCACTGTCCCTGCAGAAGAAATTTGAATCATAGCGTTGACTTCTACGACTTCGCCTCACTATAGTGCGCCACGGGTGGAAAAAAGTGGCAATAAGTGGAATTCAATTCCTGTCACCTTCATCCAACTCCTTAGGGCTGTTCCATTCAGAGCGGGTGGCGAAATCCAAATGTTTCGCGGTGAAAACAAAGTCACGTTAGATGCCAAAGGGCGCTTTGCGATGCCAACCCGTTATCGGGACAGCATCCAGGAAGACGCTAATGGTCAATTGATTGTGACCATTGATTACGCCGACACCTGTCTCCTCATATACACCCTGCCAGATTGGGAAGAAATCGAAGCTAAGCTATCGAAACTTCCGGCGCTGAACCCTGTGGCGCGCAGTGTGCAACGTTTGATGTTAGGTCATGCAACTGAATTAGAGTTGGATTCACAAGGCCGCATTTTAGTACCGCCCAATTTGCGTGAATACGCAAGCTTGACGCGTGACGTCGTGCTCTCCGGGCAAGGCAAACGATTTGAATTATGGGATGAACTGCAATGGGTGGCGCGACGTGATCAGAGCGTCAAAGACAATCGCGCTAACGCCACCTTGCCGCCTGAACTCAGTAGTTTATCTTTGTAGTGGAAGCACCCATGTTCACTCACGAACCGGTGCTTCTGAAAGAAGTGCTGGAAGCATTGTCATTGGATGAACATCGTGATGGCATTTTTATTGATGCCACCTTTGGTCGGGGTGGACATAGTGCTGAGATCTTGCAGCGTTTGAACGAACAAGGACGAGTGATTGCATTGGATCGTGACCCAACTGCAATTGCGGCAGGGCAGGAGCGTTTCAAACACGATTCGCGGCTGTGCTTAGTACATCGTGCTTTTGGACAACTACATGATGCATTCGGCGTCGTAGGTATGACAGAGATAATGGGCAAAATTTCAGGCGCATTGTTTGATCTGGGCGTGTCATCGCCCCAACTTGATGAAGCAATGCGCGGATTCAGTTTCATGCGCGAAGGTCCATTGGACATGCGTATGGATAATTCATCGGGCATAAGTGCGGCAGAGTGGGTGGCAAAAATTTCCGAACGTGATTTGCAAAAGATCATTGCTGAGTATGGTGAAGAACGCTTTGCACGACGCATTGCCAACGCCATCATCACTTATCGCCGCGAACAACCTATCACGACTACAACCCAGTTGGCTCAATTAATTGATGCAGCGGTACCCAGGCGTGAGCCCGGCAAGCATCCTGCAACACGTACCTTTCAAGCCATTCGTATGGCGGTGAATAATGAGCTTGAACAAATACAACAAGCATTAGCGCAGGTTATTAATGTGCTCAAGCCCAGTGGTCGTCTGTGTGTAATCAGCTTCCATTCACTTGAAGATCAACTGGTGAAGCGTTTTATGCAAACACATTCACAAGATGATCCGATGTATGCCGGTATGCCTAATGTTCCTAAAGATAAGCGTGCTCAATTGAAGCGCGTTGGTAAAGCGATTCATCCCAGTGACAGCGAAGTACAACGCAATCCTCGTGCTCGCAGTGCCATTTTGCGTGTGGCAGAGAAGGTTGCAGCATGAGTGCTTCAACCAAAGTCACCATGGCAATGTTGTGGATATTGTTACTCGTGTCATCAGTTGCGGTGGTGTGGAGCAAGCAACAATCGCGTAATCAATTTGTGGCATTACAACGTTTGCAAAAAGAACGTGACCAACTCGATACCGAGTGGGGTCAATTGCGATTGGAGCAGAGCACTTGGGTGACATATGGACGTATCGAAAAGATTTCACACGACGAATTGCACATGTCGGTTCCAGATTTAAGTGATCCGAATAAAGTGCACCTGATAGAACCTGCAACTAAGCAATGATCAACATACGCAACAATGAAAGTAAAGCATTTGCCACGGAACAATTCCGTGGTCGATTACGTTGGGTAATGCTGAGCTTATTGTTGGCCAGTAGTGGATTAGTTGCGCGGGCTGTGCAATTGCAATTGTTGGATGATGGCTTCCTGCTTAGTCAAGGTAATGCGCGTTACACGCGCGTGGCCAAACTCGCCGCACATCGTGGTGCAATTTATGATCGCAATGGTGAAACATTGGCAGTCAGTACGCCGGTGGACTCGGTATGGATCAATCCCAAAGAATTACAGCAAGCCTCAGATCAAATTCCTAAACTCGCTGAAGCATTGAATCGTGATCGCAACTGGCTTGCTCAACGTATCAGCAGCAGTTTGGATCGCGACTTTGTTTACTTGGTGCGGCACATGAATCCCAAAGATGCTGCACAAGTAAAGTCACTCAATATTCCGGGTGTGTATTTGCAACGTGAGTATCGCCGTTACTATCCAGCAGGGGAAGTGACCGGTCATGTGCTCGGCTTTACTAATATCGATGATGAAGGTCGCGAAGGTTTGGAATTGGCTTACGATCATTGGTTAGCGGGCAGCCCTGGTGCCAAGCGCATTATTCAAGATCGTTATGGTCGATCGGTTGAAGATATTGAAAGTATTCGCGCCGCACGTCCTGGCGAAGAGATTCGCACTAGCATTGATATTCGCATTCAATATCTCGCCTATCGAGAGTTGAAGGCCGCCGTTCAACAACACAATGCAGTATCGGGTTCAGCAATTGTGGTGGATGTTGATAGTGGTGAAGTATTGGCTATGGTCAATCAACCTTCCTACAACCCTAATGATCAGGAGCAACGTGAACCCAGTGATATCCGCAATCGCGGCGCGACGGATTTACTTGAGCCAGGTTCGATTATGAAACCGTTTGTCGCTGCTGCCGCTGTTGCAACTGGTCGCTACAACGCCAATACCATCATTGATACTTCTCCCGGTTTAATCAAGGTCGGTATTAAGACCATTGAAGATGAGCATCCGATCGGTGCGGCGACGTTAACCACGGTGATGGCCAAGTCGAGCAATGTGGGCATGACCAAGATAGCATTGTCACTCTCTCCTGAATTAATGTGGAAAACATTGGATGCATTTGGTTTTGGACAAGTAACAGGCAGTGGGTTTCCTGGTGAAGCCGCCGGCATGCTGCTTAACTACAAACAATGGCGACCCATCAATCAAGCCAACATGTCCTTTGGTTACTCATTGTCAGTAACGCCACTGCAACTCGCACATGCGTATGCAATTCTCGGTGCCGGTGGTATTGCACGGCCGCTCTCATTCAAACGTATTGATGGAGTGGTTGAAGGACAACGAGTGATCGATGAACGTACCGCAAATGAAATGATTAAAA
>JAICKZ010000044.1 GCA_025927665.1 Steroidobacteraceae bacterium
CCAGAAGTTCAAGGTCCACACTTCTGTGATCTATGGCTGCGCTTTGCGTATCGCAATCCAAAAATATTGGGTGGAAAAGATTTGCCCAGCGCTGCAACCGATGCGTGGCCGCAATTGTTTGTGAATGAAGTGCAACGACAATCGGGAATGAATTGGTTAAAACAACATCAACTGCACGATAAAGAATTGATTTTGATTCAAGCAGGTAATAAGCGCACCATGCGCAAGTTTGGTCTGCGTCAACGTAGCAGCAATACCAAGTATTGGCCTGAGGAAAATTGGGGCAAGATCTTGCAAGCTCTTCGTGAACAACATCCACAACATGCCATCATTATGCTAGGTGTGCCGAGCGAATTTACGCTTATTCAAGACATCCTAAATCACGCAAATATTTCCAATGTGCACAACGCTTCACTGGAGATGCCAATTCCAAGACTCATGTTCTTATGCGAACGTGCAACGGGAATGATTTCGGTGGATACGGGTCCTGCACATATCGCATCTGCACTAGGATGCAATCTAGTCACCTTATTTGGTAAAGCTTCACCAGCAATGTACGCACCGCGAGGTGCGAATGCAGAAGTGCAGTGCTTGACGGGCATGCATCAAGGTGAAGTGTCGATGCTAGGCATCACACCTGCAATGGTGGTGGATGCATGGCAACATTTGCTCAATAATCTGGATTCGATCCGTGAGTCAACATGAATATCATTTATCAAGTATGCGAGTCATTTGACGATGTGGTGAAATGCATTGCGGTACGTTGTATTGTGTTTTGCGGTGAGCAGGAAATCAGTTATCAACTTGAACGTGACGAACATGATGCAGGCGCGATTCATATTCTCGGCACGGCTGATGGCGAACCGGTTGCCGTTGGACGTCTTCGGTATCTTTGCGGCTATGCGAAATTGGAACGAATTGCGGTACGCCAACCCTGGCGTGGTAAATCATTTGGTCTTGGCGTCACGCAGTTCATGATTGATCTTGCCAAGCAGCAAGGCTTCACTGTTTTCAAGCTGAATGCACAATCTCATCTTGAAGGTTTCTACGCAAAGCTGGGATTCAAAACTTGCGTTGAGCATTTCATCGAAGCGAATATTGATCATTGTCCAATGAAGTTAGAGTTATAAGTTTGATGAGCGCTGCAACTCACTTCTTGCTAAGCGGTATGTCTCTAACATTCGCTTAGACATCTCGTCTTGCATCGCAGTAATTTGCTCTGCATCTAATCCGCGTGGAATCATTACGGGCTCACCCACAGCGATCACAATGCGTGCAAAAGGCGAGGGCAGGACAAACTTGTCCCATGTCTTGAATACCTTCGCAGGTTTTGCAGCGAAGGCTAAAGGTACGATGGGTACTTCGCTGATCTGCGCCACGAATAATGCACCGGGCTTAAATTCAAAGCATGGCCCTTTGGGACCATCGGGTGTGATCAGCGGAGACAAGCCTTCCTTACGAATAGCTTTGAACAATTGTCGAACTGCGCGTGTACCGGTGTGAGTACTCGAGCCACGTATGACCGTCGCGCCATACATTTGCGCCAACCATGTAGGTGCTTCACCATCTAGCGATGGGCTGATCAAGAAGCCCGATTTTAGCGGCACGAGTTTGGACACTGAATAGCGTGCACAAATCAACAAATGTTGATGCCAACACACGGGTACTGCCAAGCGCTGCATCATCACAGGCGATTGCCAATGCTCTCCACCGATAACTTTTATGCGTCCGGTGCGCCATAGCAACTCCACAATGCCATAGCTAAGCCATACCAATAAACGATATGCGATGCGACGACTCAATGTCAGCTCACGACCGGAGATAGTCTTGTACCCTAGTCGTTCAACTTCCTCGGTATCAGGTTTGGTCATGTGCAACAGAATTAAGAGTGATTCAACAATCAGAATGATACTGGAGCGGTGTTAACAATGGCACTAGTTCGTGATTCAACTTGACTAAAATCGATGCTTAAGACACCGTTCGATTATTATAGTTAATGCATCGCTTAACACGGCGACTAATATGAATCAGTATCTTGTCTCGGTAATGATCCCAGTATATGAACCCAATCAATTCTTGATAAAGACGCTAGAGAGCGTATTGCAACAGGTCGCTGATTTTGCACCAACAGCAATGCAAATTGTCATTCTCGATGATGCTTCACCAACGGTGGATGTGAAGGAGTTGATCAGTCATGTGCACGACGTTGAGAAAGTGGATATTCATCGCAATGTCAGCAATCTTGGTTTGTCTGGTAACTGGAATCGTGCCATAGAATTGGCGCAAGGTGAGTTCATTCATATCCTGCATCACGACGATGTGGTGTTGCCAGGCTTTTACAAAAAACTGGTGAATGCGTTACAACACTGCCCGCAAGCAGGTATGGCGTTTTGCCGTCATGCCATCATCGGTGCGGATGATGAAGTGCAGCGTATCTCGCATCGAGAACGTTGGCGTGCCGGAATACTCGACAACTGGATGGCCCGTATTAGCATGCGTACTCGCATACAGTGCCCGGCAGCAATGATACGACGTTCAACTTATCAGGCAGTTGGTAACTTTCGCACCGATTTGAAGTATGCACTTGATTGGGAAATGTGGGTACGTATCGCCGTAAATTTTTCCGTTTGGTACGAACCGCAAACGCTCGCACTATATCGTCGTCACGCAAAGAATGAAAGTGCGCGACTTGCTAATAGTGGAGTGCAAGAGCCAGATGTCTTGAAAACAATTGCAACATTTTCACAATACCTGCCAGTTAAGCAGCGGGAGTCATTGACGTGCAGCGCCTATAAATACTTTGCGCGCAGTCGGCTAAAACAAAGCGACAAATTGTTGGCTTCGGGTGCAACTGAACAGGCGCGGTCGTTACTGCTTCACGTCAACGCCGGCATTCAACAACTACCTTTTGGATGGCTACGGTGGAGGCTTCTCAAAAAATGGCAGCGCTTATATAACTTGGCTAAACAATAGGGCGCTATTTGTTTGAATTAGCTCTACTGCACTGTATCAACAGAGCTATCTTCTTCATTATAAGCATGGCTGTTGGTAAATTGCTTGAATCGCAAGCCCCATAAAAAATAACTGGCTCGACGTATTAAAAATAGCAAAGAGGTTTGCTTGCGTGTTGCATAGAAAAGTCTGCCATACCGCAGCATGAACCACGCTAGCGACCATGATAGCCACTGTAACTCACGTCGCGTCCACAATTGATGTAGTCGAATTAATAATGATTGATGAGGGCCGGAAAGTTTACTTAGCAGATGAATTCTGCGCTCCGTCATACGTAGTGCATGCAGACGGTGGCCTTTTGTATTTATCTTACGATGAACACGGTCGCGCCTCATGTTGGTTATACTCGATGCATGCTGACGATACTTGACCAATGGTTGCGCGAAGCAAACGATTCCGCCGATTGATGCGGCGCATGCCGCAAACCACCAGTCGTGAAAAAACTCATCGGGAATTGGCAATGCTGTTGTCATAACCGCACGCCGCAACAACATTGCGTGCCCAGAAACACAATTATTAAAAACAAACATGGAGGGATCATCGGTACTTAGCATTGCAACATGATGAGATGCCAGAACCTGCAATGACTGACCAGATTCTGCAACCAACTCGGAATCACAATAGGACATGGCATGCACGCCGATTGCGTTAATTAGTGCGGTTAGTTTTCCAGGCATCCATATGTCGTCCTGATCACAGGGCGCCACAAATACTCCCGTGCACTTCTGAAAGGCAATTTCAAAATTTTTCTTCAGTCCCCGATTGATATGGTTAGCGTGTACCTGCATGCGAAGGTCGTGCTGAGCATACTCATTCAATATGCTTAACGTTTCATCTGTGGAACAATCATCTATCGCAATAATTTCAAAATTTGTATGAGTCTGTGAAAACAAAGAATCCAGTTGCTGTCGCAGGAATTTTGCACCGTTGTAAGTGCAAAGTGCAATCGACACCAACGGCGTTTCGACCGGAGGGGGCTGCACATGCAATGCTTCCCGATGTATTGTGACTGTCACAGTTGGAACTCAACCCACTACATTAGTAGCATGCCACATGGGTCTATGCTTTCGGTAATCTATTAAATTAAGCTCGTTTATAGGTAATAACCATGTCTTGAAAACTTAGACCCTGCGGACGTCCGCACCAACTGCCGTATTTAATAGGCTCGCTAATGGATAACTGGCATTGGTTATACAAATTACGCACTGTTGATTCTGGATATGCCACCGCCATTTCAGGGACATCAGGATTCTTAACCCAGCAGCCATCTAATTCATAAACGAAATTGATCTGGCTGGCTTGCTGTGAAATGAGTTGTTTAGACTCATCATTTAGCAGGAACCAGGTGATTAGGCAACGACCACCCTGTTTTAAGACACGTGAGACTTCGTTTAAGTAATGCTCCGTATCTTGCGGTAGCATGTGGGTGACTACTGAGGTAAGAAATACGTCCAGTTCCACAACCAATATCCAATACGCTTTCGTTTGGTTTCAGTCCAGCAATGTCAATGAAGTAACGAAAAAATTCCGTGCCGGTTTTCTCGCAATCAGTGTCGCCAACAGAATGTAACCAACTTGGTGGTAGTAGCGGTTTCGCCAACCCAATTTGGTGCCGACAGTGTAGTCAAACAGTTCAGCTGCTCGACGAAAGACTTTCATTTAAACTCTCCCAAACTATAAGTTCCAATGACGTTGTTCCATCAATCATGACTGGAAGTATCTTGAAGTATCAACACAATCTTAATCGTTGACCACAAATCCATTCAATTCAAAATCTCCTGCTCAAGAATAATCGAATACCTTCAACATCATAAAAAACTCGAGTGCGATCTGGAGTACTTGGCGGATCATAAGCTAGTACTTTATCTCGCCCTAATTTGTGATATTGAGACCAGTCGAGATTAACATCCCAATATTTGAAAAGATTGATGATTTGAGCGCTATATCCGGTATACCAACCATAGGCAGGCAAGCCAATGCTATAACGAGCCGCGCCGAAGAATCCGCCCAATGCAAAGTGGTTGGTAAATCGATAGCGATAATCTAATGCGCGTAATGAAATCAGGCCATGCTCATCAGCTTGATCAAACTCAATGCGAACACCCATGTCACCATGATCAGAAATCGGACGACGCGCGCCAAAACCAAAATGATAGCTGTTCTTGTTTGCTGTCGTGACGTTAGGAATGTCCACGGCAAGAATCTTGGTCACCCGATTACGACTAACACCCACGTCTACAAATATCGCAGCGGTAGTTGTATTGTCCTGGGTGTCTTCGAAAGCGCTAGCGTGATTGTCGAGCGATGTAAAATCAAATGATCCGGATAATCGTGCAAATGATTTGCCGAATATATCTTGACCGGTCGATGCTTCCGTAGACAAGGAATGGCCACGCCATGTGCTTGAGTAACGTAGTCCCATTTCGTGATACTGTTTGTATGCGGGCACTGACGCACCAACGCCGGCCCAACGCGGGTCATATTCAAGATCACGATAAGTTAATTGAAGGTAACTGTTTACACCAAACCGTCTACCCATACGCAGCATTTGGCTATGACCACCAATATCATTGTTGTGAATACGTTGATCTGCGAACCAATGACCTAAAGAATAACCATCATTGCGCATTCCATCGGGATATAGGTGGTGTACGTACCATGCGTTCTGCCATTCCGAAATTTCATAAGTCAAATCGTAATCGCCTAGCAATTTTGGAAAATCAAGACCAAATGTAAGATCTGTATCGCCAAAATATTTGTTGCCTGCAAAAGCGTTATCTTCGGCCGCATATTCGATATGTACTGCGAATGGCACGCGCGCCTGAAATAAAGCACTGGCTGTCACAGCCGCCTGTTGGTTTCCAAACTCGGTGTTGAGCGCGGAGTCACTGCGATTGGCTGCAGTATTATCAAACAGCGCTTTATAGAATTCATGAAGATTGGCTCCGCCACGCGCACCTCCGCCGTATTGCATTAAACGATTCACGGAGAGGGCATAACCGTCCGCGGGCTCGATACCCAATTGCAGTCCTGCGAGATTGGGATGTCCATTAGTTGTTGTATCTTTGTAACTGATACCATTCTGTTCAGACATGCGAGCGAAGAATAGTTCGTAGTTAAATCCAAATCGCGTCAATGGACGATAGTTGCTCAGCGTAATGGAAGGCATGGTCGGCGCTTCGGTACTCATCAACATGCTGCTGTCGGTGTTGGGTGAGAACCAATGATCACGATAACCAATATCAAGTTGTGCAAAATCAAAGCCCGCACTGATTACCGAACCAGTGGGATTAACGCGGCCTTGATAGGCCACTGCGCCGCCATTCAATAACAAATAATCAGAAGGCTGATAGTACGCACTGGCAACGGCGCCCCAGCGACTATCAACAGGCATGCCATGCTGATTGGGAATAGGCGCAATTGATTTTCCCGAAGTCGCAGCAAGTTCACCTTGCAATTGTGTGATCTTCGCCGTGTGCATGTAACGATCAAGATAGTTACGCACTTCCTCGCATAGCTGTTCATCGCGTTGACACGCCTTGGGCAATGCTTCCAGCACTATCGCCGCAGCAATGGGACGACGCATAATGGGCTTATCGCCCAAAATCAATACGCGTTCAATTTTGCGCTCGATATCGGGTGCAAGATTCAAAGGCAGGTAAGGAGAGACACCGCGCGCATTGACTGCAAGGCTGATTAATAGCCCAGCTAAAGAAATAATGCATTTCGCTTTGCGTTGCGCGCGCTTTTTAATTTGCATGATCAAACACGCACCAATAGTCGTTCATATTCTTTACCTAAATCTCGTTGAATAATTTCAGTGGTAGTGACATTAAGTCCCTCTTGCTGTGGATCAAGTAGGCCACGCATGAGAAGACTACGACGTTTGCGATTACGCTTTAGCGTCGCGGGTTTAAGCACTGTATCCAGTTGCACTTGTTGATGTGCCGGATTGTGCAAGTCTTCGAATACACCTTCTGTATCTGAATAACATACGTATCCGGCAAACAACAAACGAAACAGAAAATCATCATCTTCCTTGCCCCATGCCCAGTATTGATTCGAAAATCCGTTTGCCGCATAAACCTGTTCACGTCGCGCCGTAATGACGCCACCAAAATAACGCAGCGGACGCATCAAGCCATTGCGTGACCCAACCAATTGCGTGACCAATCGTAACGGCTGCGATGGACAAAGATAATTGCCTTTGATGGGAATGGCATCCACATCGTGGAAACAAAAATAATCGCAATGATCTACAACATGACGAAGGCCTGCATTGATGATTGCACCTTTGTTCCATAACTTACCTGCCTCCTGCTCAACAACAACGATACGAAATTGAATGGACTGCGCATTCAACGCTGCTATCAATCGCGGAATCAGTACAGCAAGGTGCATTTCGCGATCCCGCACCGGAATAATCACTGCTAATCGTTGCGATGAAAAACTCAATGGCTGATACATGCGTTGAGCAAGCAATGCTTGCGCCATGCGGGGTGTAAATTTCCAGCCAGAAAGTGGAATTGGTGCGTAACGTCCATCAATCCGAACATCACGTAGCGGATCTTCCTGGAGTATGCGGCTGGGATACCAGCGCTGTAGCCAACGAGAAAACCCGGTAAATTGAGGAATGGAAAGCAACCTGACCTCTCGACACTGATAACATTGACAATGCAAAACGGAATTATAGACATAAATGCATCACAACCGTTGCACGAAACACCTGCCAACCACTACGATGTCTAAAATTAATAATGTAAGTCGACCATGAATCAGACGTGCACCACTCTGCCCATCACTTTGGTAGTGATCACCTACAACGAAGCCGCCAACATTGCGCGCTGTTTGGACAGTGCGCCGTTTGCGGCAGAAAAACTGGTGATTGATTCAGGTAGTGAAGATGATACGGTGGCCGTTGCACTTTCACATGGCGCCAAAATAGTTCATCAACCTTGGTTGGGATTTGGCGCGCAGCGCAATTTTGCGGCCACGCAGGCCAGTCATGATTGGTTGTTATGTTTGGATGCAGATGAAGCACTCACCCCCGAGTTAGTTGCCGAGCTTGTCAGCAAGTTACCTACGTTGATGAAATCCGATACAGCAGTTGGAGTTTTGATTCGAAGTGCCGAGTTCATGGGAAAACGTATGCGATGGTATCGTTTGATGGCGCGTGAACAAAAGGCACGCATTTATCATCGTGAGCGCGCGCGATGGACAGATGTGCGGGTTCATGAATCGTTGAAATATTCCGGGACTGCGACAACATTTCGCGCACCCTTTATTCATTATCTGAATCCAACTTTGATTCATCATGAATTAAAGTACTTGCGCTATGCCGAACTTAAAGCACGTGACTGGCATGATAAGCAACGTAGTATTCGTCCTTATGAATGGCCTTTTGTCTTTATTGCTACTTTTATTAAAGACTATTTTTTTCGACTTGCTGTTCTTGATGGCTGGCGCGGTTTTGCGGCCGCATGGATGGCTGCGAATTATGCATTATATAAGCGCTTGCGATATTTTGAGATGCATGTATATCCGCGATCGATTGAATTGGCAAACCAGGAGTTGAAAGCGAAGCGGTTAGAGCGTTAATCACTACGGTAACAATTCCACAAGCTGGTTGACTGCGGTAAATTCATCAATCTTACGCGCTGGTTGGGTAGAGTCTGGCTGAGCAATGGCAATGATTTGCGCAATGCCAAATTCACGTGCGGCGCGTAATACAGAAAGACTGTCATCAACAAACAAGGACGTGTGTCGATCGAAGCCGGCATGATGCGTTCGAAGGTGTTGTTCCAATGCTGGCCAAAAAGGCGCGTGCTCCTTGGGCACACCGAAACTGTGTGACGACACCACTGCATCTAAGTACTGTTCAAGTCCGGTGTGCTGCGCTTTGATCGCCAGACTATCGAAGTGTGCATTGGTCGCGAGGATCAATCTGCGACCCATTTGTTGTACTGTGGTCAAAAATCGCTGGGCACCAGGCAAAAAACGAATGTGTTCACGTGCTTCATGTTTAAGCGTGGCGATATTCAAAGCTAGCTCACGACTCCAATGATCCGTACAGTACCATTGCAATGTTCCTTGATATGTCGCAAAACGCGACTGTAATTCCTGCTGTGCTTGCTGCGACGTCATACCGCGAGCTTCGCCATAACGCTGTGGTAAAAATTCCAACCAGAAATAATTATCAAATCGTAAATCCAATAGCGTTCCATCCATATCAAGGAGCACGGTATGAATACGATCCCAATCGAGTTGCGGTAATTGAAGGGAAGTGGCAGACATTGTGTGATGAATTACTTGAGCGTGGTTATAGTGTAACGCAAGTCGCCAAGACTCAGTCACATTGACGCGTTATGATATTCCCATGAATGCCAATACATTAATTGATTCGCGAACCGATGCCGAGTTGTTATCAGCAGTAATGGACATTGCACGTGATGCCAGTGCCGCCATCATGAACATTTATGCCAGTGAATTTGTTGTTGATCACAAAGACGATAATTCGCCGTTGACTCAGGCCGATCGTGCCGCACATCGTATTATTGCGGATGCATTGCAAACATTGACACCGACTATTCCCGTGTTGTCAGAAGAGTCATCACCGGCGTGTCACGAGTTCAATATCAGGAAAAATTGGACGCAATTCTGGCTGGTGGATCCGCTGGACGGCACGCGAGAGTTTGTTAAACGCAATGGTGAGTTCACCGTCAATATCGCGCTCATTCATCAACATGCGCCTGTGCTAGGTGTTATTGCCGTACCGGTAACCAAGGTAATTTACGCGGGAGCACGTGGATTAGGTGCATGGTGCAGTAAACCATCACAATCGATGCAACCCATTGCCACTCGACGTTGCGACTCGACTCCGGTCATCGTCGGCAGTCGTTCGCACGGTGGCGATTCGCTTGATGAATTTCTTCGCCGATTGGGTAAGCATCAATTGTTATCGGTAGGGAGTTCACTTAAGTTCTGTTGTGTTGCAGAAGGCAGTGCGGATTGTTATCCGCGTTTAAGTCCGACGTCAGAGTGGGATACGGCTGCCGGTCAAGCCATTGTTGAAGCGGCAGGTGGCGCAATGGTGGATCTTTCGGGTCAAGTGTTAAGTTACAATCGGCGCGAATCGTTACTCAATCCACATTTCATCGTCGTGGGTGATCGACAATTTGCATGGCGTCACCTGATTGGTTAATGATGCAGGCATGCTCAGTATTCCTCTAATTCTTGGTGTGTTGCTGGCGGCCTTGCTGATCTGGTTTTGGCAAGACAGTCTGGGTACGCGCGAGCGTGCTAATTTTGCCGCGCAATCTGCGTGTGAGCGAGCCGGCCTGCAATTTTTGGATGGCACCGTTGCATTCAGCCGTTTAATGATTGTTCGCAATGAATATGGACGTTTGGCCATTCGGCGGACTTATGTGTTTGACTACACGGCGGGCACAATGGAACGTTTGCAGGGTTTTTTAGTTTTGCTAGGTCATCGTGTCGAGGCCATCGGATTTGAGGACGATGACAATGATTCACGTACCTGGACTCATCCTCGCGATGTTGAAAAGCGATCGCCCATTCATGATGACAAAGTATTGGATCTGAATGAACTGCGCAAACGCCGCCGCATCACGACTTCTCCAGTCAAGAAATCCAACGATACCTGGCATTAGCGCACACTGTCGCAATGCCTTATCGCACTATGCCCTCAAATTCGTTACAGTATTCATCGTTGTAATGACTGCATAGCTCATGAGCGAATCGGAAGACACTAAAATTGAGACTCAAACCTTCAAGCGTCTGGAACGCTTGCGGGAGTTGCGTATTGAGCATCGTGATCTGGACGATGTCATCCATCGATTACAAATGGATTTGTATGTCAACGAAGTTCAATTAAGACGCCTGAAAAAACGCAAGCTGATGCTTAAAGATCAAATCGCATTACTCGAAAGCGAGCTCATTCCCGATCTCAACGCCTGATACTGCACATCATGCATACTCGGCTCGACCAAATTATCGCCCAGCTCGAGCTTCTCACCCGGCCTGTCATGCTCCTGCAATTGTTCATTCTTGCCACGATTGTCGTGATCGCATTGGTGCTGGGCAGGACATTGCGCAACTCTACCAGCGCCAAGCAAATTGCTATTACCGCCGGTGCGAGTAATCGGTTGCTCGAAGCATTGGTCATCACCAGTCCCCACTCTATTAGCCTGGTGTTAATTGCGGCCAGCGCGGGCGTGATGCATTCCTTACGCACGCAGTCGATCTTGCTGGATACCAGTATTTCATTGCTCGCTCTTTTATTACTGGTACGCATCATTGTTTATGTTTTCCGTATTTCAGTGGGCAATCGTGCACCCATCAAGGGTTGGGGCAATACCATCAGCTTGATCATCTGGGTGGTTCTGGCTTTGCATGTATTGGGATGGTTTGAGCCTGTTGTCACTGCACTCGATGGCATTGGTGTACAGGCGGGTAATGCGCGTATCTCAGTGTGGTCTGTGGTGAAACTGATATTTACTGTCAGCATATTTGTGCTGGTTGCGGTATGGGTGGCGCGTTGGATCGAGCGTCGTTTAATGACGATGAGTGCCGTGGCCATCAACATGCGCATTGGACTTGCCAAGTTTATTCAAGCTGGTTTGGTCGCCATTTCGATTTTGATGGGCTTGAATGCGGCCGGACTTGATCTGACCACTTTAACCGTACTCACCGGTGCAATTGGTATTGGCTTGGGCTTTGGTCTGCAAAGTATTGCGGCAAATTTCGTCAGCGGCTTTGTGTTGTTAATGGATCGCTCGATCAAGCCAGGAGATGTGATCAGCTTGAGTGGCACAAGTGGCACCACCACGGATGCATTTGGTTGGGTGCAAGAATTGCGTGGTCGTTACGTGGTGGTGCGTGATCGCGATGGCATCGAAATGTTGGTGCCCAATCAACAGTTGATCACCAATCCGGTGATTAATTGGAGTTATACCGATCCGCGTATTCGCATGAAATTGCCGGTGCGTGTCAGTTACGATTGCGATCCTGAACTTGCAATGTCACTGCTGATAGAAGCGACGCATAATCATCCGCGCATTTTGCAGGAACCATTGCCGGGCTCACGCCTGATGGCGTTTGGAGATTATGGTTTTGAATTAGAATTACGCTTCTGGATTACTGATCCACAAGAAGGCATGAGCAATGTTCGCTCTGACATGAATCGTACCATTTGGCAATTGTTCAAAGAGAACGGCATTACCATTCCAGTGCCGCAACGCGAAGTGATGTTAAAGTCAGATAAGTCACAATTAACTACAAATATTAATAAGCCCCCGTTCTGATTTTAATGACCACTTCCATGGATATTGAATCACTCATCATGCTCGGCATACCCGAGCAGGCACTTGAATTTCGTGCCATTCGTAGCAGTGGTCCGGGCGGACAGAACGTCAATAAAGTTTCCACGGCAATACAACTATGCTGCGATTTGAATGCATGTGACTTGAGTGACGCAACTAAAGCGCGTTTGCGTGTATTCGCTGGACGTCGCATCTCCAATGATGATGTATTGATGTTGACTGCACAGCGGCTTCGCACTCAAGAACAAAATAAACGCGACGCTTTGGAACGATTGTATGAGTTAATCACACAATCATTAGTGGTTCCAAAAACGCGCCGCGCCACTAAACCCAGTAAGGCGGCGAAACGCAAACGTGTGGATACTAAAGTTCAGCGTGGTAAGACCAAGCAATTGCGTGGCAAGATTTCAACGCATGAATAATTCTGTATTCATTTATTAAATTAACTTTTTCATGTTCGCTCTTTCAAGCCTTCCTTTGCCAAGCTCCGAAATCAATACATATTATTTTAACCGAACCAGTTTTATTTGAAATAAATCTCAACGACTGTCTGTATAGCTCATTGTAATTGCAAAAAATGATTGTGACGAACCATATTCTTGAAAATTTTATCGCCGTTAACAGCAGAAAACGCCTTATTTATAAGTACTTCGTAGGTTATTTAAAAACAACTGATTACTAATGAAACAAATACAGCCGGCAAAACAAAGATCCTGTAGCGAGAGATAACCATCACTACAGGATCATTGCCATAATAGATTAATACATGTACACAGCGCCAGATTGACTCTTGGAAGTATCAGCTTGGATACCGTTGATGCCGGTGGAGTTGCTCGATTCTCCAAACGCACCCACTGCTAAGGTATTGCCATCAGCGCTTAGTGCTACAGCAGATCCAAGTTGATTGAAGACATCGGTAGTGGACGCTTTTATATAGCTTTGTTGTAGCCAACTGCTACCACGGCGCGTGAAAACATAGGCCGCACCAGCTTCACGCTTAGTATTGTCTAACTGGATGCCATTGACTCCGGTCGCGTTACTGTCTTCCGCAACCGCACCTACGGCCAAGGTATTGCCGTCGCTGCTTAGCGCCACAACATTTCCAAATTGATCACCCGCATCGGTATTCGACGCTTTGACATAAGCTTGTTGCGACCAGGTGCTGTCACTGCGAGTGAAGACGTATACCGCACCCGAATCCAATTGGGCGTTATTAGACTGATCACCATTGATTCCAGTGACATTGCTGTCTTCTGCGGCCGCACCCACGGCTAAAGTATTGCCATCGAGGCTCAATGCTAGGGCTGAACCAAACAGATCGTTGGCATCAGTATTCGATGCTTTGATATAGGCTTGTTGTGACCAACTACTGCCACTGCGAGTGAATAAGTACACCGCTCCTGAATTAGTTTTTGAATTATCTGACTCAGCCACTGAACCACCATTAATTCCCTTCGCGTTACTGGACTCTCGCGTCGCACTCACAGCTAAGGTATTGCTATCAGCGCTCAATGCCAAGGCCCATCCAAACAGATCGTTGGCATCAGTATTCGATGCTTTGATATAGGCTTGTTGTGACCAACTGCTGCCATTGCGGGTGAAGACGTACACCGCTCCTGAATCAGTTTTTGAATTATCTGACTCAGCTACTAAACCACCATTAATTCCCTTCGCGTCGCTGGACTCTTCCACAGCACTTACAGCTAAGGTATTGCCATC
>JAICKZ010000012.1 GCA_025927665.1 Steroidobacteraceae bacterium
AAGATTAGAGCTTATAACCGCGATGTAAAGCGACAATACCGCCGGTGAGATTGTGGTAACGACAATGTTCAAATCCAGCTTCACGCATCATATTCAACAACGTTTCCTGATCAGGAAACTTACGAATAGATTCGGCAAGATATCGATAACTATCTTCATCATTTGCAACCAACTTGCCTAGTTTTGGTAATACGTTGAATGAGTACCAATCATAAATTGGTTTCAGTCCGGGTGCAGTCGGATGCGAAAACTCCAGAATCAATAGTTGTCCACCGGGTTTGAGTGCGCGAAACATTGACTGTAACGCTTTCTCTTTGTGAGTGACATTGCGCAAACCAAAACCGATCGTGATGCAGTTGAAAGTATTATCGGCAAAAGGCAAACACTCAGCATTCGCCAACGACCATTGCACATTGCTGACACAGCCTTTATCAATCAAGCGATCGCGCCCATTCGACAACATGACTTCATTGATATCAGTATGAATCACCAACCCTTTATCACCGGCTTGCGCGGCCATGCCAATCGATAAGTCACCGGTACCACCTGCCACATCCAAAGCAATTTGACCCGGCCGTAATCCGGTTTGAGACAAGGTGAAGTGCTTCCACAAACGATGCGCGCCACCTGACATCAAATCATTCATTAGATCGTATTTGTTTGCAACCGAATCGAACACGGCGCGCACTCGCTTGGCTTTTTCCGCCAGCGGCACTTGATCAAAACCGAAATCGGTATTTTGAGTAGTCATGAAAGTAGAACGAGTTACAACAGTAACTCATTCTAACCGCTCACGGAGATATCGTCTGCAAGTAATTTAGAGGTCTTTTCGATTATGCCGTTGGTGGATGGCTCTGCGTCAGAATGTTATGCGTAACCCAAGATTGGGGCCGACATACTTGAGCTCAATGTCAGAGGTATCACTTGGCCTAATGGTAATGGAAAGACGATTACCCTTACCGGAGTACCATTGATCCCGCCATGCATAGCCCCCCGCAAAGGAAATATTCTTTGTAAGATTATAAACAAAAGCTGGATTGTAAAGGCTGGTATTCCCAATACCCTGGCTATAACGAATACGTCCTTCGACGGCAAAGTGATCATTAATATTCCAGCGCGGCGTGATACCCGTGGTAACACTCAAGAAGTTCCTTGAAGTATCAATCAATACACCATACGTAAGACTGTGGATATTGAGGTTCATCTGGTCATAGCCAATGCCTGCTTCGGGCTCCAATGAAAAATGATCGCCAAAATTAAACAAGTAGCTGAAAGTTAAATGCCCATGATAGGCTGAAGCTGAATTCCTCAGATGTTGAGTGCCATTCAACGTAACTATCGATCCATTTGATGATTGAAGCTGGATAACATTCGGAGAAAGCAGAGTCTGATCTCCTTCCCCAGATTGGTGTTCGTATCCAAATGCGATTGCAGCACCGCCACGATCCACATTTTTGTTTTGCCAGCTTAGTGGTCTGATTGTAACGTTAGCCATATATAACGCTGACGAATCATCATTCACTTTGGCTTTATCTAAAGGACTTACTGAAGTGCATGCCGACAAACAACTCACTACCAGCGTAACAGACAATAGGTTGCAAATCGCTTGATACTTATAGCTTAATTTTTTGGCGCTCATCATGATTCCTCCTTTCCATACTGTTGTTACTAATAAATCGTAATCGTTAGCACTTTCTCATTGTTAAGACGCTTTCACAATAGTTGGGTACTTTATTCCCAGGTCGTCTAGCCGCTTAAGGTACGCCTGCCATTTTTCTTTGCGGGTCTTACCAAGCTCTTGCAAGTAGCCCCACGTGTATAAGCCGGAATCATGACCATCATCAAATATCAAACGCAATGCATAATGACCGGTTGGCTCAACCTTGGTGATGATCACATTGTGCTTACCCAGTTGTAGCACTTCCTGTCCCGGACCATGACCACGCACTTCAGCCGATGGCGAGTATACGCGTAGATATTCAAATGGTAATTCATACCGATTGCCGTCATCAAAAGCAATCTCAAGTAGTTTTGATTGCATGCGAAGTTTTATAGCGGTGGGATGGCTCATGATTTTTATCTTACAGCAGCCTGTCTTCAATGCGACATCAATTTGTCAGCTAAGTGTAACAGTGAGTCGTTCAACTAATAGGGCTGCACTCGCCTGCTCATCACCGCCAGTGCAGTTGCTCATTGCTTAATTTACTCGAGGTGTCTTATGCGATCCAAAACGTTTTTGCGCCACTCTCTGCGACCTACGATTGTCACCATTGTTGCTATCGCGGCTCCTGCGGCGATGGCGGATTCATTTACTTCCATACCTTTTGCCAATCCAAAGTTGATTGGTGAATCATCGCCCAATATCCTGTCTCCTGAATTGATTGAAACTCCGGTTGCAACCGGTGCAACGCGAGTTGAGAACCCGACCGATTTGACTGACTTTTACGGTTACGATAATGATGGCACACTGTTGCCTGCCCCTGGCGCTCTCCCTTCTACTGCAAAAAAAATAGAAGCAACCAAGACTGAGCCCGACAAAAATACTTACCTGGTTATGCAAGGATTGAGAGGTGCAGATGCCCATTACAATTATGGAACGCACTTTCTGTTCCAAGGCCATGAGAGTGGTCTTGGTGATAGAGGTTATTTAACACGCATCAATCTTGATGCCAATGCTCAGCATCGCGTAACCATACTTGCAACCACTGATGTCAATGGCGTTGCGATTCCGACGTTGGACGGCTCGACATGGTATCCATGGTCAGATCGACTGCTGTTTACTTCTGAAGGCAGTGGTCCCGGTGGTGGTATATGGCAGGCGACAGCAAGCTATCCCTCCATCGTGCAAGATATTTCTGGCGTGATGGGTCGTGGTAGTTACGAAGGTATTCAAGCCGATAGCGATGGCAACTTATGGATTGTCGAAGACGCGGGTGGCAAGGCTGGAACCGTGGCACCACACGCAAAACAACCTAATAGCTTTGTGTATCGTTTCATTCCCAACAATCGTCACAACTTAATCGCAGGCGGCAAGTTGCAAGTACTACAAGTAAAATCCAAAGCACACGATGGCGCGATTGTGTTTCATGCGAATGCCGCTGACAGCGACATCCTTTCGCAAGACATGAAGGATCTACATAGTTATGGCAACGTGTTTGACACTAGATGGATAACCATTCACAACACCGATATCGATGGCAATACACCGTTCAATGCCAATGCGCTAGCCAAGGCCGCCGGTGGAACTCCACTAAAACGCCCTGAAAATGGCCAATTCCAACCTGGCACTGAATTTCGTACCTTTGTATTTGATGAAACCGGCGATACCAATTTGTTGACTGAAGCTAAAGATCACGGTGGATTTGGTGCGGTACTGATACTGAAACAAAGCTCACCTTCGGCAAACACGGGCAAGCTGTCATTGCTATACAAAAGTGATGCCGTACATTCTAGCTTCGACAACGTAACCTTTATATCGCGCAACAAAGTCGCGTTTGTTGAAGATGCCGGTGATACATTGCATGCACAACGCAATGAATTGGATTCGGGGTACATACTGGATATGCGTGCCGACTATAGCAATGCAAGCATCGAACCCGTGCGCTTTCTCGCCGAAGGCCGCGATGCGTCCGCAACGCTGGATTCACAGTTCGGCGGCATGAGTGGATTTCAAAATGAGGGCGACAATGAAATCACGGGAATTCATGTCTCCGATGGCGATCCAACACCCAACGGTTTGTTGGGCGCAAAGATTCCGCATTTGTTCCAACAAAACTGGCGCATGTTTTATACGCAACAACATGGCGATAACGTGACGTGGGAAATATTGCCGAAGGAAAACGGCGAGCACCACGAAGGTCGAGATGATTTTGATGATGAAAGATAATATCGATATTCAGCATCAGCGCAGTAACAGCGATTGAGTAATATCACCACCGACTGTGATCAAACACAGTCGGTTGGTGTTGCTGATATCGAATGAAAATTACAAAATATATCGCGACAAATCTTCATCCTTCACCAATTCGCCGAGATGCTTATCTACATAAGCGGCATCGATGACCACTGCAGTGCCGTTCTTATCAGCCGCCTCAAAAGACAAAGTTTCGAGCAATCGTTCCAATACGGTATGCAAGCGACGTGCGCCGATATTTTCGGTACGTTCATTAACTTGATAAGCCACTTCGGCCAAACGCTTTACTGCGTCAGATGAGAAAGTGAGCTGTACTCCTTCAGTCGCCAACAGCGCTTGATATTGCGCGCACAGCGATGCATGCGGTTCGGTGAGAATGCGTACGAAGTCATCGACCTTCAATGCTTCCAGTTCGACGCGAATGGGAAAGCGACCTTGCAGTTCTGGAATCAAATCGGATGGCTTCGACATATGAAATGCGCCCGATGCAATAAACAAAATATGATCGGTTTTCACCATTCCATACTTGGTGTTCACCGTACTGCCTTCCACCAGCGGCAACAGATCGCGTTGCACGCCTTCGCGCGAAACATCTGCGCCACTGGTTTCCTGACGACGCGCGATCTTGTCGATCTCATCAATGAAGACAATGCCGTTCTGCTCGGCATTAAGCAGCGCATTATGTTTTAGCTCTTCTTCATTGATTAATTTTCCCGCTTCATCATCAGTTAAAATTTTATAAGCCTCGCGTACTTTGAGCTTGCGCATACGCGTATGCCCACTGCCTAAATTCTGAAACATACCTTGCAACTGTTGTGAAAGCTCTTCCATGCCGGCAGGTGCCATGATTTCAACACCAACGGGCATGGCGCGCGTTTCGATTTCTATTTCTTTATCGTCCAGTTTTCCTTCACGCAACATCTTACGAAATTTTTGGCGAGTCTCGCCGTCTTGTGGCGCACCATCAGTTTGTTCGATAAATCCCGTACTGCGCGCACGCGGTAGCAATGCATCCAGTACCCGTTCTTCAGCCGCATCCATGGCGCGCGGTCGCACCTTAGTCATTTCAGTTTCACGTGTGATCTTGACAGCAACATCCATCAAATCTTTGATGATGGAATCCACTTCACGACCCACGTAACCCACTTCCGTAAACTTGGTGGCTTCCACCTTGATAAAAGGCGCATGCGCCAACTTCGCAAGTCGCCGTGCAATTTCAGTTTTACCCACGCCTGTCGGACCGATCATCAAAATATTCTTCGGTGTAATTTCACCACGCAATGAGGTATCGACTTGCATGCGGCGCCAACGATTACGCAGTGCAATGGCAACTGCACGCTTGGCATTATTCTGACCAACAATGTGTTGATCCAGTTCTTGGACGATTTCACGGGGAGTCATGGAGGACATATGATTACTTCACTATCAAATATATTGAATACACAGATCATTACGGTTCAGATTGCGCGATCCCCTCAATTGAACCACTTCGTCATTCCCGCGTAGGCGGGAATCCAGTCATTAAAGTATTCTATTCATACATCCAATGAAAATATGGATTGAGTTTTCAAACTGGATTCCCGCCTGCGCGGGAATGACGCTGGGCTAGGTTGCCAGGTAATCGTAATGCTCATTGCATCAACCACCCAACGTTTCTATCGTCAGATTACGATTGGTGTAAATGCAAATATCAGCCGCGATGTTCAATGACTTCTCGACAATGGTCGGTGCATCAAGTTCCGAGTTCTGCAATAAAGCACGCGCAGCAGCCAATGCATATGAACCGCCCGAGCCAATGGCCATAATGTCATCTTGTGGCTCAATCACATCGCCATTGCCAGAGATAATGAACAATGACTTCGTATCTGCCACACTCAACAATGCTTCAAGGCGCCGCAAGCTGCGATCAGAACGCCAATCTTTGGCCAGCTCGATTGCAGCGCGAGTGAGATTGCCGTACTGCTGCAATTTGGCTTCGAAACGCTCAAACAAAGTAAATGCATCGGCAGTGCCACCCGCAAAACCCGCCAGCACTTTGTCTTCATACAAGCGTCGCACTTTACGCGCATTGTTCTTCATCACCGTGTTGCCCAAAGTCACTTGACCATCGCCACCAATAGTAACAACGCCATTACGACGAACAGTAAGAATAGTGGTGCCATGCAATTGGCTGGCATCAGTGGTAGAGTGCAATGACATAGGTTACTTTTCGTGCGCGCGAGAGAATGTGGCGTCGTATATCTTGGCTAAATGCTGAAAATCAAGTGCATCTACACTTGCGTAATGAAAAAAATTTGCATGATCAGTAATTCTTGCTTGCTGCGCACGTTGTAGCCCAGTTTGAAAAGATCAATTGCAGAATTGCTCATGAGTGAGAGTCTCAATTAATTGAAAGACCTGCTATAGATCGATCAATCGTGGCGCGCAAAAATTACAACGAACCGACAGCCTCACTCACCAAGTTACCGATGCGCGTCAAAAACTCAGTGCTCATGCTCGACTGAAAACGCTGCACATCGTTGCTACCAATAGCAAGCAAACCATAACTCGCATCAGCACCGAGTGCAACTAATGCTGCAGAACCAATTTCTGCGGCATCGTTACCGAACAGGTAATCACGTTGAGTATCCCGGATCTGACCACAACGAGGTTTGGGTGCAGAAAAAAATGTTTCAAAAGGCTTTAATTCCGGCGCGTTCGCTACCACCAAGCGCAGATGACGCGTCACCAAGCGCGACAATTCGGGAATGTCACTGCGTAAACACAGCATCACCCAATGTGTGACACCAAAGTCTTCACGCAATGAAGTTTCCAAGGCAGAAAAGAATTGTGCAGCACCATGACTGCGAATCAAACGACAAGCCAGACGATGAATCTTGTCAAAAAGCACGTCGTTTTCCTGCGCAACTGCGACGAATTCTTGCAGCTGTAATTCCAGGCGTTCATTCTTATCACGCAATGCATGCACTTGGCGCTCCACCAGTGACACCGTTTGACTGCCACGATCATGCGGAATACGCAGGCGTGTAAGTAGCCCGGCATGTCGTTCAAAAAAATCTGGATGACGCGAAAGATAATCGACTATTAATTCTTCACTCATTGGTAAATCTGTTTCGCGGGTGATTGGTTTGCTCATAATTTTATGTGTCTGTTTATCAAAGCCACCGTAGTGGTCAGACACTATCACAAAACCACTTATGAATGAACGCTTATCAAATTTCAACTGTACCGGTAAACACTCGCGCGACCGGACCTGTCATCCATAAACTATGGCCAACGCCAGCCCAGTGAATATCAATTTGGCCACCCGGTAGATTTACTTTCACCTGGTCAGTTAACACGCCACGTTTACGACCAATGGCAACGGCAGCACATGCGCCCGTACCACAAGCCTGAGTTTCGCCAACGCCGCGTTCAAAGACACGAAGGTTGATTTGCTGCGGCGAAATAATCTGCATAAAACCAACATTGACTCGCTTGGGAAAGCGCAAATGCTTTTCGATAAGTGTACCCAAAGAATCAACCGGCGCAGTGACAATATCATCCACCATCAACACTGCATGCGGATTGCCCATCGACACCACACCAATATTTATTTGCTGACCGCTAACATCAATGCTGTAACTGTCAGAAGCTTTGTCTGCGATAAAGGGCAACGATGGCGGATCAAAATTAGGAATGCCCATGTCGAGGGAAACTTGGCCATCATCGTGAAGTTGTGCATTGATCAATCCACTCAGACAATCCATACGCAATGATTTCTGTCCCTTCTGTTGTGCTACCAAACTTGCAATACAGCGCGCACCGTTGCCACATTGCTCTACCTCAGAACCATCCGCATTGAAATTGCGATAGAACACATCGGTGTTCTCACGTCGAGGCGGTTGAATAACCAAAGCTTGATCGAAACCAATGCCGGTGCGGCGATCAGCCAAACGTTGTAGTTGTTCGGTACTGGGTAAATTGGCATCACTGGCTTCAAATACAATGAAGTCGTTTCCCAGGCCATGCATCTTGGTAAAATTTAATAACATGATTAAAGAATACCAGCTTGAGCTCATGCTGTGGGACCGCCGCTTAGCGCGATTAGCAATGTACTGAAAAATTTGGGCAATATGTGGCGTCATCGACAATTGAGTTGACGCGCGTACTGAAACGAAAAGTTTGCGTGCTTTCTTTTTTCAAAGCCAAGGAAGGATTCGCTTGAATTAACGTATCGGCGACAAGCGCAATAAAGTCCATTCGATTTGCCTTAAAAGCCGGTAAATAAGAGGCAAAACTGATTATTTATTGCCCACTCCGTAGACATTTTCCAATGACGCGATTAACTTAAGCCCCGTAGAATCAAATTCCCACAACAACCACAAAGTGAGGGAGTGTTATGCGTCATGTAATGGTGATGAATGCCAAGGGTGGATGCGGTAAGACCACTATTGCCACCAATGTTGCCGCGCATTTTGCGCAGCAAGGCTACAAGGTCGCTCTCGCTGATTACGATCCACAACGTAGCAGTCTGGATTGGTTGGAAATAAGATCCGCTGACCTTCCATCTATTACCGGTGTCGCCGCCTTCGACGACGGTTTACGTAACATTACTCGTGATACTGAAGTGATGGTGATCGATGCACCCGCACGTACTCATGGTTCAGAAATGAATGAATTGGTGCGTCGTGCCGAAACCATTTTGGTTCCCGTACTTCCCTCACCTATCGACATGAAAGCTTGCGCGCATTTCATGGCCGAATTGTTAGAGCTAGGCAAAGTACAACGTGAACAAGCACGATTAGGATTGATTGCTAACCGCGTGCGTGAAAATACGTTGTTGTTTGAAGAACTGGATAAATACTTGGGCAAACTCAAGATTCCGTATTTAAGTTGCTTACGACAATCCACCAACTATCTACGCGCTTATCAACGCGGCATGGGTGTGCTGGAATTACCCGAGTATCTTGCATCGACTGATTGGGAACAGTGGGAACCCATTACAAAATGGTTGAATAGCAGGCGAAGTCAGCCGGGTTGAGATGCAACGAGCCACAATCTCGCAGTTTCAGTAATTTGGTTCACTGATCTGGCAAACATACATAACACGAGCATTGTCCTAAAGTGATAGCAATGATAGCATCGTCACACCATAATTGGCCGGTGCAATTCCAATGGCAAATTTAATAGTACGTAATGTAGATAGCACAGTGGTGGATGCGCTCAAGTCACGCGCCGGTAAGCGTGGCATTAGCGCCGAAGCTGAACATCGGCGCATCCTTGCACAAGCGCTGCGTAAACCGAAGAAAAAATCCTTTGCTCAAGTGTTGACTAAGATTCCATCCGTTGGTAAAGACTCTGATTTCAAACGGATCGAGGATTAGTAAATGTATTTAATCGACACGGATGTGATAAGTGAATTACGTAAAGACACGAGAGTTAATTCCAACGTCCTTCGATTTTTTGAAAATGCTGATGAAAATGATCACGCCCTTTATTTAAGCGTTATCACAATTGGGGAATTACGCCGTGGAGTGGAAATCATTCGCTACCGAAAGGACATTATGCAAGCGAAACGCCTTGAAACATGGCTGAAAACAATCCTGACTGAATATCAAGAATATATTCTGGAATTCGGTCACGAAGAAGCCCAAGTGTGGGGACGATTGCGTGTTCCACATCCAGAAAATGCACTCGACAAACAGATTGCTGCGATCGCTCTCACTCACGACCTAACTATCGTAACGAGAAACATTGATCACTTTTCAAAGCTCGGGGTTTCGGTAATCAATCCATTTATTTAATCGAAGTCCGGTAATGTCCCAATAATATCTAAGCGCAATCAAAGCACTTATTGATTCGTATATAGCAGCTCTTCCGCAAGGCTGGCTTTAATCCCTGCATCGATATCTGCATATCGTAATTTCACATCCAATTCATTCACCATGCGTGAATTGTCAATGCGTCGCGATTCACCCAGGTAGGAAAGAAATTCTTCACTCATACTGAAGTGTGCGGCGTCGAGTGATATCTGCGGCGGTGGCGGCAAGTTTGCAAGCAATGCCACACGCTTAAGATAAGCGGTCAACGTATAACTATTACCATCACTCACATTGTAGATACCACGAGCGTCTTTTTTATTGGCTGCTGCAATACAAACTTGCGCCAGGTCATCTACGTGAACGCGATTGATAATGGGTGCTTCCGTTTCAAACACGGTAGGCTCAGCTTTGCGTATTCGTTCGAGCGGTAGACGACCCGGGCCATAGATTGCAGGCACTCGCAACACGATGCGGCGCACACTGCGTTCGTGACACCAAACACGCGTAATTTCCTCCGCACTGACGCGACGTCGAGCACGATCAGTTTGTGGGTTAGGTGGTAAAGATTCATCTGCCATCGCTCCACGCAAATCACCATATACACCGGTGGTACTGATATAGATGAGCGTCGCGGGCACCTCGCTGAGCACATTTAGAAAATGGTATAGCCGCATATCGCTTTCACCCGTTTTTGGCGGTGGCGCGAAGTAATAAATAACGCCGCCGCGATAACAGGCAGGAGGCAGATCGCGATAATCAATGTGATCCAGATCGATGATCAGCGGCTCAACGTGCAACGCGCGTAGTGCCTGTAAATGGGTTGTGCTGCGCACGATGCCGTGCAAAGAATGATCAACATTCAATTGACTGGCCAATCTGCGGCCCACATAACCACAACCTACTATTAATGCTCGCGGTCGATCCATGGCATAGTCTTTATAAATGGGTTAACTGCAGTTTAAGTCAGACGACGATCTCGATTGCTTTGGCGGCGCTCAACCATTCGCAGTGCGCGAATGCGTAATGGATTAGGTTTGCGTCCAACCGCATGGGTCATTGCTTGATTCAGTACTTTAAAGGCTTGCTGATTTTCGCCCGTTAATTCCAAAAGCTGTGCAAGCATCTGATAGGTTTCAAGCCGTGGCCGAATACCAAGGCTTGCTTCTAAATAACTGCGCGCCTTGCCATAAAGCTCATTGCGAATGCAACAACGTGCACAAGTAAACAACAGGATTGGATCTTGCGGGCGATCGTTCAGCCATTTTTCCAGATGCTGCAACAGAGCGAACGGTTCTGCAATTTCAAGCTCTCCATAAGCAAGAATCGCTGCTTCATCCCACTGTGATTTTAGCAGTTCACGTAATTCACGTTCTGCAAGATCATACAAACCACAAGCCATTGCAGCACGCGCGTAGGCAACGATCACATCAGGGCGTTCACGCATGGAGCCAGGAACCTCACGCCACGATTGAGTGAGTTGTGCACGATCTTTGCTCGCACTAATCTCCTTAAGCATATCAAGATGCACTTGCACCAATAGTTCATCAATCACACCAACAGGCACTCCTGCTGTATTACGCAAACGTGACTCCAATGCCTTCAACTGTTGCCAATTACCTTGCTGCCGATAAATGCGCGCCAACAGCATCAAACCACGTGCATTCTGATGACCACTGGCGTCGAGTTGTTCCAAGGTTGCGAGTGCGGCATTGGTTTGATTGTGCCGCAACAGCATTTCTGCTTGCGTAACATGGATAGCAGCTCGCTCGGTAGGCGCAACGTCCAATGCCTTGGCCAGCCATTCATCGCGACGCGACAATGCATTTTGCAATTCGGCAGCACGAGCAGCAGCGAGATAATGGACCAGCGGTGAAACAGCGCCATAAGCGGAACGTGTCAGGATAAGTTCTGCTTCAGCCCAGTTGCCCGCAGAGAGCTCAATCAAGCCACGATTCAATTCATCCTGGCTACGTTGGCGTTGACGAGTAATACGCTCAGCAGTGTTATGTCTGCCGATATGGATAGCGCGTGTCAGCAACCGCACCAATGCATAGATGTCTATCATCATCAATACCGCGACCGGCAATGACATGTTGATGATATATCCATGTGTACTGATGGCGACGCGGCCAGGGTCTTGCAGCAAGATACTGGCAAGCAATGCACCTATCATTAATGCGATAGCTAGATAAAGTCCGTTCTTCATAATGAAGTATTATTCACAGATTGAGCACCTTACGGATTGGCAATACCGGGAACATAGCGTTCCAACAACTTTCGACTGCCAGAAATGTCAGGCAATGTTGGAGCAACCTCCAATTTACTCAACGCAGTAAGTTGCTGATTCAATGACATGACATCTTTGTTGTTGGTATCGAATGCCGTATTCAACCAGCGCTGCGCCTGTTGTAACGTATCTCGATAACTCTTGGCATCGCGCAATTGCGCTGATTGACGCGCGCTTAACAACAGCGATTGCAAGTGATGCCTGCGCAGAGATTGTTCATCAATACTCAACAGTCCTTCAGCATTAGTGCTTGCCTTGCGTACCACAAATAGTTTTGTCAGCGCTTGTTTGATCAGCAGCCATGCGCGTTCTATACCCGATTTTTTGCCGTCGACTGCTCTGTTATCGTCTTTGGCATTGACGACAGTACCGAATACTTTCAAGTTCGCGGCCATCGTTGCTGCATTTTCCAGTTGGGTATACAACGCAGCGCGATCAATTTGGGGTACGTTGCGCAACGCATCGATGTCCGCTGCCAATTGTAGACGTACACCATCCAGCGCGGTTTCACGAATGCCGTTCAAGCGTAGCTCAGCCGCTTGCAATGCAACTAAAGCCGTAGGCACATCCTGTGTCAAATGCAATTGATCTTCTGCCAACCGCAACAAATACAGTGCTTCGACACGCGTCCAGTTGCGTTGCGATTGTTCAGTACGACCACGCAATTCGCCCATCGTTGCGCTAAGGTTGGTTAGCTCTACTTCCATGGAACTCAGACGTTTCAACTGTTCCTGTGTTGCCACATTTGCTGCAGATAGCTCGGCATTGCGCGCTAGCAAAGTGTCGTTCGTCGCTTTTTGCTGATCACGACTTACTTCAAGCTCCGCAATGCGTGCCCGCAAAATGTCCACACGCATAATCGCATACGCCAACGCCAGTAATGAGATGATGCCCAGTACGGTTAGAAAAACGCGGTTGCTGCGTACCTGAGAATTGGATTCCGCCATAATTGAACTAGCCAGAAAGCAAAATTACGATTACCGAGTATCGTACCAGACGTCGTGAGCAATTGGCTGCTTGTCGAAAAGCAGCCACAACAGAAGTAAATTCTACGCCCTGAAATCAAACGAGTAGTGCCGTGCAATACCTTTGCGTCGTCAGCGAGTAAAGTTACTTACCAATCAGTACCAGCGAATTGCCCTGCACAATGACGCAATTTCGAGCTGGTAATTTGGAAAAGGTTTAATTTCTGGCCCTTGAATGCCAACGTATCAACGCACGCAGCATGGCGGCATCATCAGGACTGGCACTAACAATACATTCACCTTGCCAACCACACGCCGACAATCGCGCTGCAATACGAACGCTGCCAGCGACAACGGCAACACGTTGCAATAATTCAAGATCGTTTGCATCGAACAACGGCATCAGTGCATTCACTATATCGGTACTGGTGATGGTAATCACATCAATGAGTCCTTCACGCAAGGCGCGCAAAATCTCCGTGCGAGCGTTGTTGTCTACGACCGCAGTCACACGCTCGTAGACTTCCATCACTTCAACCACACTGCCACGCGCAAGCAACGTATCTCGTAACACCTCGCGACCACCGACACCACGCACTAACAAAATTCTTGCAGGTGGTGATTGCAAAGCTTCATGCTTTAACAACGCTTCGCTATTAAATGGTGCTGCCGCGACAACATCGGGCTTATAACCAAGTTGTTCAAGCGCCGCTGCGGTGGCATTGCCAATGACGGCGATCAACGGCGAGGTGTTATTTAATTCATGTTGCATTTTCAGCAGCGATAATCCATGTGCAACTGCATTGACACTGACAAAGATAAGTAAATCGTAGGTTTCAATCGGCAGTACGAATTCAAGCGGCTTGATCTCCAACACCGGAAAAGCAAGCGCAATACCACCGAAGCGTTGAATCTGTTTACACAATGATTGTGCTTGATGCGCAGGTCGTGTCACCAGTACACGCAAGTTGGTCAATGAGGGAATGACTAGTGGAATCATTCGTGCAATGCCGCTAACAATTTATCTGCGCCAGCTTCCAACATACGCTCGGCAAGCGCGACGCCAAGTTCGTTGCACTCATGACGTAAACCCGTAATCTGATCACGTATAATTTTTGATCCATCAATCGCAGCGACCAGTCCAACTAATTGCAACTGATCGCCATTTAAAGTTGCATACGCAGCAATGGGTGATTGGCAACTGCCTTCGAGCTTGGCCGCGAATGCACGTTCAGCATTGACGCAATGTTCAGTGTCAAGATGATTCAACGTCGCACAGAATGTCCGAGTTACATAGTCATTGGCCTTGCACTCAATACCAATTACACCTTGCCCGACAGCGGGTATGCATTGAGTGGCATCAATATATTCAGTGATGCGATTCGCCAATCCCAGGCGAGTCAAGCCAGCACTGGCCAATACGATGGCATCAAACTGTCCTTCATCCAATTTACGCAGACGCGTTTCTACATTGCCACGTACCGCACTGATACGCAGATCGGGTCGCATTGCCAACAATTGACTTTGACGTCGTAAACTTGCCGTACCGACATGTGCATTCTTTGGCAGATCAGCAAAGCGCGAATATTGCTTTGATACAAATGCATCGCGAGGATCAGCGCGTCGCAACACACAATTAATCACCATGTTTTCTGGCAATATACTCGGCACATCTTTCATCGAGTGCACCGCAATGTCAGCACGGCCTTTTGCAATCGCGACTTCAAGTTCTTTAATGAACAACCCCTTGCCACCCACTTGCGCCAGTGTGCGATCCAATACTTGATCGCCGGTGGTGGTCATCGGCACCAATGAAACATCAACATCTGAATAAGATGTGCGTAATGCGGCAGCCACGTGCTCTGCTTGCCACAACGCCAGTGGGCTTTCGCGCGTGGCAATACGAATGGTGTAGTTCATGTTGGATCGGAAGGCGTGTTTTGTTTATCGTTGACGGTTGAAATAATTAGCCTGGGTAATTGTCGCTGGGTTTCCAGTGCAAATTCAATGAGTGCAATAACCAGTGCCAGAATAACCGGCCCGACAAACAAACCAACCGCACCGAACGCGGTAACACCCCCCAACACTCCGAGGAACACGGTTAATGTCGCGACACTGGCGCGACCAGAAATCAACATGGGTCTTAAAAAATTGTCACTCAACGTCACCATGATGCCCCATACCACCATAAAGATTGCCGCGCCCCAACGATCCTGTACGAACAATACGAATACGGCGGGTACCCAAATCAATGCCGTGCCACCTATTGGTAACAATGCAAACAACGCAGCCATCACGCCCAGCACCAACGGTGAAGGTGAACCGACAATCGCCAACGCAATACCGACAAGGGTACCTTGTACCAACGCAGTAAGACCCACACCAAACATGACAGCGCGAGTGACGGCAGCAAGATGTGAGAACAATGCTTGTCGCCGTGGCGCAGGCAGCGGCACGAGATCGCGAATGGCATTCAGCATGACAATGCCATCACGAATAAAAAAGAACATTAGAAACAAGGTCAGCAACAAACCCACCACGGTACCGATCGCACCTAAAAATAACTTGCCACTGGTACTGGCCAGCACGCCCACGGATGCATGCGTGGCTTCATCCAGCCAACGACGAATTTCCACGGTGGTAATACCGAGGTTGTCACTCAACCAGTTTATTACGGTACGCAGGGCCGGTTGATTGACCAATGACATGGGATCGTGACCTTCGGTGTTGAGCCAGTCTTGCAAATATTGCAATAATTGACTGGTCTGATGCACAAACGCCACGCCAATCGCCGTTAATGGACCGACGATGGCTAACAAAGTAAATGTGGTCATCAAAATCGCTGACAGTTGTTGACGTCCATGTAACCAGCGCGTCATCCGAACATGAATGGGATTCAATGCCAACGTGAACAGCAAAGCCCAAAGTACGGAGCCGGCAAATGGCAACAGCAATCGATAGCATGCCGTAGCAAGTAATAATGCAGTGGCAACTCCGAATATCCGCGTATAAAAACGGCTAAAGGTATTGGTATTCGGGTCTTGAGGTTGCATAGTAATGGCCACATTGTACAGACAACGGTACGATCTCTTCATGGTATGGGCAGTTTTTGTACATTTCCATTGTTATTTACCTGATGACCATTAACGTGCAACGTGACTTTTACGGGCACGACGCATAAGTGAGGAAAAATATGTCCGACAAAGCATCCACCAGTAAATTGATGGAAGATCTTCATGCCGTAGTACGTGATGCAGAAGCCTTGTTGAAAGCAACTGCAGCTGAAACCAGCGAGAAAATTCGCGAAGCGCGTGAACGTGCCGCTGAATCATTACGGCAAGCAAAAGCCGGGTTGGACGATAGCGAAGAAAGCATGCTCAAGAATGCCCGCGAGACCGTCGACAAAGCCACCTCCTATGTCAAAGATAACCCTTGGCAGTCGTTGGGCATTGTCGCGGCGGTGGGAGTGATTGTTGGATTGTTATTGCGTCGTCGCGATTAATCTCATCACCCCCCCTTGGAGACTACGTACAATGAATGATCATATCGATCCTCACTCGCAACATGATGAAGCCGGTCCCGTCAGTGGCCCAATAAGTGGCATGCTCGACTCCATCAAACAAGTGTTGGCGACATTGTTGTCAATGGCGCAAACCCGTCTGGAGTTATTTACGACCGAGTTGCAGGATGAAGTGTATCGACTTGCGGTGTCATTGTTGTGGTCATTGGCAGCTCTGTTTGCGTTTGGAATCAGCCTTTTTCTGGCCGCGCTGACCGTGATTTTTATTTTTTGGGACACGCATCGTGTACTGGTTTCCGTCATTGTCACGCTAGCTTTCTTATGTTTGGCAGCACTTGCCGCGCGAGTTGCAACAAAAAGAATATCTCAACGTCCGCAACTCTTGCAAGCAACACTGTCGGAATTGAAACGCGATCAAGAAATACTCAGTTCAAGACAATGAATCATTATTCGACCACATCCATGACCAAGACAGAGCAATTGCGCTTGCGTTGCGAACAGCAACGTCAGCAATTGAAGCAGCAGTTTGCAACGATTGAAACCCGTCTACACACAACAGATCAGTTGCTATCTACATTTCGTGATGCATTCAAAAGCCCAACATTGTGGCTATCGGGACTTGTTGGTTTATGGGCCATCAAGCGCGTTGGTGTTTGGTCATTGATCAGTCGTGGATGGATGATCTGGACCACTGCACGTAGTATCTTCAAGCGGTTCAGACGCTGAACGTTCGCGACTCCTACAACTAGAAAATATCAACGTGCGTAATCAACTTAAATTAGCACTCTGGATCGGCTTACCATTGATCGTTGCAATTGCGGTAATCGCTTGGCGTCAACGGCCCATCGAAGTCACTGCGCATGTGATGCAACGTGGCAATGCAATTCAAGCGGTGTATGCGACCGGCACAGTTGAGCCCAGCGTCAGCATTCCCATCGCCCCTCGCGTCGCGGGACGCTTAATTGAATTAAAGGTCGATGAAGGTGATGTAGTTCGCAAAGGCCAAGTACTGGCGCGTCTGGAAGATTTCGATTTACAACGACAAGTTGATCAACTTCAGGCACAAGAACGCTGGGCCAAGCAAGTTTACGATCGTGCTGAAACCATCTTAAAAAAAGGAGTTGGCACTGCCGCGGATCGTGATAAAGCATTGGCGGATTGGCAAGCCGCTCAAGCAGTCACGCAACATGCGCGCGAACAACAAAGATTTATGGTGTTGGTAGCTCCCAACGATGGAGTCGTCATTCGACGCGATGGTGAAATTGGCCAATATATTGCGGTGAATCAGGCGTTGTTATACCTCGCAACTCGCGCTCCATTACGCATCAGCGCGGATGTCGATGAAGAAGATATTGCGCTGGTTAAAGTGGGACAACAGGTGACGATCCATGCGGATGCTTTTCCTGACAAAGTATTTATGGGTCAAGTTATCGAAGTAACTCCCAAAGGCGACACAACAACACGAAGTTACCGCGTCCGCATTAGTTTGCCTGCGGATTCTCCATTGCGAGTCGGCATGACCACTGATACCAACATCATTATCGAACAACATGATCAAGTGAACTTGTTACCGTCTACCGCCATTGTTAATGGTCATTCAGTCAACTATGTATGGATCATTAAAGAAAACAAATTGCATCATGTTGCAATCGATATCGGCATCAAAGGCGATCGCAAGGTC
Source organism: Steroidobacteraceae bacterium (assembly GCA_025927665.1). Classification (GTDB taxonomy): domain Bacteria; phylum Pseudomonadota; class Gammaproteobacteria; order Steroidobacterales; family Steroidobacteraceae; genus CAILZL01. The sequence goes on from JAICKZ010000012.1 coordinate 18,171, forward strand.
GAGATATTAAAAGGCTTGACTGCTGATGACAAAGTTGTTGATGTCGCACAGGATTCGTTTAAGGAAAATCGTCGCGTCAAATTGGCCGCAGCAAAGCAGTAACCAATGCGTCTTGCACTTAGTATTGCCATCACGCACTTAATGGCGCGCAAACGCCAGACATTGGTGTCGCTGTCAGGCATCGTATTGGGCACCGCATTCTTTCTGGCCGTATCGGGATTGATGCGCGGCTCCGAACAAGACTTCATCAAACGGTTAGTCGACAACAGCCCGCATATCACGGTATCAGACGAGTATAGAGGTGCGGATATACAACCTGCGGCCATGCAATGGCCCGACGCCGCAATCAATATCCGTGATATCAAACCTCAAACGGAAGTCCGCGGTATTCGTGGTTATCAACAAAAACTGGCGTTCATTGAATCATTGGACAAATCCGTGGGTGGATTGCGTGTTGCACCTGTGTTGACGGGTTCCGTAGTAATTACGTTCGCGGGTCGGGTGGAAGCAGTGTCGTTAACCGGCGTCGTACCCGCAACCATGCGTCAAGTATCCACCATTGAGGAAAAAATCACGCAAGGCTCGCTCGAAGCTTTAAATGCAAACCCTAATGGAATCATCGTGGGACAAGGACTCATCGATAAATTCAAACTGGCAATGGGACGCAACCTAACCATTGCCACATCCGATGGCGTGGTGCGTGTCATGAAAATCGTCGGCATATTTCGCACTGGCAATGCCGCTTATGATGAAACCCAAACCTATGCATTACTCAAGCGCGTACAAACATTATTGAATCGACCCAATCGTGTCAATCGCTTTATCATCAAATTGAATGATGCATACAAGGCACGCGAAGTGGCTGCGATTATTGAAAAACGCATCGGGTATAAATCTCTATCGTGGCTAGAAGCTTCTGAAGACATCATGAACGTATTATTCATTCGCAATATTATTTTATTCAGCGTGGTCACTGCCATTTTAGTCGTGGCTTCATTTGGTATTTACAACACCATCTCGACCATTGTCATGGAAAAACATCGTGATATCGCCATCATGAAGTCGATGGGCTTTCATGCCCGTGACATCCAACAAATCTTTGTCGGTGAAGGCATCATCGTTGGCATGATCGG
>JAICKZ010000041.1 GCA_025927665.1 Steroidobacteraceae bacterium
AAAAAACGTTGGCGCAATTGAATATCCGCAATGCGTATTTCAAACATGGTGATGGCTTTAAAGGTTGGGCTGGGCATGCGCCATATGATGCCATTCTATGTGCTGCTGCGCCTATGGAAGTACCCGATGCATTGCTTAAACAATTGGCTGTGAATGGACGTTTGGTGATTCCGATTGGACCTGAAGGCAAGCAAACACTCATGCGTATTACACGTCGCTCTAACATTGGTCGTGATACTCGTGGAGAAGAGTTTGTCAGTGAACGAATGGGACTGGTGGCTTTTGTACCTTTGATCCAGGGATTGCGTTAACGTGTTGATCGATCTTCATCGCTGTTTACACAACACAAGATGATCAACATGTCGCGAGTGCTGTGGCTGGTGTTATTGTATTCCCTGCTCATCATTACTGGGTGTGGATCGCAGCCAGTGCGTAAACCAACCACGTATACGGTGAAGCCGGGCGATACGATTTACTCCATTGCATGGCGCAATGGAATGGATTATCACGAGCTTGCACGTTTCAATCATATTGGTCGTGGTTATCACATTAACGTCGGTCAAGTGTTGCGCTTACCGATCGCAGGCAATGTGATTGTAAAATCAGTGCCTTCTACATCAATCGTCAAAGCCAAACCAGCACCAGTAATCGTAAGTCATGTGCATTGGCAATGGCCGGTGATCAGTAACAGCTATTCCGCAACGACAAGACCGAATGGTGGCAAGGGATTGTTGATCAATGGTGTTGTTGGACAAGACATTGTTGCCGCCGCTTCTGGCAAGGTGGTCTATGCAGGTTCTGGCTTGTTGGGTTATGGTCAATTATTGATCGTCAAGCATGATGAGGTTTTCTTGAGTGCCTATGGGCACACACAAAATTTATTTGTCCATGAAGGCGATGCGGTCAATGCTGGCCAGAAGATTGCGAGCATGGGTAAAGGACCCAGTGGTGCTCCACAACTTTACTTTGAGATTCGTTCTAATGGTTCGCCGCTCTCACCGCTGTCACTGCTGCCGCAGCAGCGATAAAAGATATTAAAACACCAAAAATATGCGTATAAACCGTTGCACTCTGATGAATGTTTATGCAGTATTCATCCCCATGCTGTGTAGGCGATAACTTACAAAGACCAAGGAATTTAGGTCGGTTTTGCGGATGATTTGATCGGTGTTAATGAGTCGTTGATATCAGGATGACCGAGAGAAGACGCGAGGACGAAGGGGGATTCGAGGCACAGTGCGAAGAAGAACAATATCAAAAAGAACAACAAGACTTACCGTCAGCCCGGCTTATGCGTGTGGCGGCGGAATATCGAACAACTTCAGTTCTTCGCGTCTTCTCTCGGTTACCTTGGCTTCAAGGTAACCCGTTATTTCTCTTTAAATAAAGACATCAAATAAATACACCGAGGTTCGAATATATAAAAAATATATTAAAAAATATATTCAAGACGCGGCCAATATCAGGGCCGCAACTACTCTACGATCTTCTCCCAGCAAGATATTAAAGGTGCGGCACGCTGCACCAATATCCATGACTTCAAAACCAATACCACGTTCTAGAAAAGCGCCATAGATAGCAGCCGAAGGCAGTTGCTGCATATCGGCAAGTCCAAGAATGACAATCTCTGGACTCAGCGCAAGCACTGACTGAATATCAGCAACGTTTAATTGATGAGTGACATTCCATTGCAGAATCTGTTCTGCACTGATCAGACAATTGTAATGAATGGCTTGATCACTGACGCGCACTTCACCCGTCGCATAGCCACGAATTAGATGTCTGTTGCGAGCTTCGGGTGTTAATTTCATTGAATCAAAGTTTCATAGTGCCGTCGAAGTCGCTACGATAGCGCAACAACGTCTGTCGTGCACAGTAACAGTAATGTCCAATATCAATCAACTTCAACTGGTCCTTCGCAATAGTCTTACAACACTGCATGCATTAGACGTAACTCAGTTTCCACCCACGCTCAAATATTGCTTGCAACACGGCGATACGCAACGATTGTGGGATGACGCATCGCATCGCACATTGGCTACATGGCAGTACAGTGTGTTGCACACGCTACCCACTGAAGTACGATCTTCTGGTTTGCCTGCAGCCGCGCTAAGCTGGTGTGGTGAAGGCGGCGCATTACGCTCTGGAACTTGGATGCACATTGATCTGGTACATTTTTCCGCAGGCATGAACGATGTACACATCATGTCCGCGGGAGAAATCAGTGATGAAGACATACAGCAATTGATGACCGCATTGCAGCCCTTACTCTCACTAGCAGGATTCGAATTGCATTGCTCAGCCGCCAATCATTGGTATGTATGGTGCGAAGAGGTCTTGGACGTGCAGACTCATGCACTTCAAATAGGGCTGACGACTCGTAGTTATGATGTTTTACCGACTGGTAACGATGCACCACCATTACGCAGGCTCTTAACGGAAATCCAAATGTTATTGCACCAGCATCCTTTAAATCAGCAACGTGAGCGTCAAGGATTATCTGTGATTAATGCTGCATGGTTTAGCGGCGCAGGTTCGCCAACGCCGGCAACGTCCAGCACGCTACAGCGCATAATGAGTGATCAACCCTACGTGCAAGGCTTGTGTGAACAGTTGAACGTTACTTGTTGGCCCATTCCACGTAGTGTGACTGAGATGCTGCGTATTCGTGATAACGATATGGTGCTTGTCATTGATGGCACCAATGTGTTGCAAGTAGAGGAACAGTGGTTGCAACCATTGTTGCGTGGAGTTAATCGTGGCAATGTTCAACACTTACATATTTATTTAGACCACCTAAGAGTTATCTTGCATGGCGGACGTCGGCAGCAATTGCTACGTTGGACGCACCGTGCTGTCAATGTTAAGGAATTGCTGGCTTGAACAAACGCATTGTCCGTAAACAACTTCCTCTTGATGCTGTCTCTGATTTGCATGCCGAGCCGTTATTGCAGCGGATTTATTCATTGCGTGGCGTGCGTCATGCCGATGAACTGGATGCATCGCTTGAGCGTCTAATTCCCGTGAGCGAATTGCAAGGTGTGGAGCAAGCGACTGAATTGTTATTACATCACTTCAAGACGCAAAGTCGCATTATCATCATTGGCGACTTCGATACTGACGGCGCTACCAGCACCGCGTTGATGGTGCGACAGATGCAGCGTTTGGGATTTAAGAACATGGATTTTTTGGTGCCTAATCGTTTCAAGTTTGGTTATGGATTAACGCCAGAAATTGTTGAGCTGGCTGCACAATCAAATCCTGCGCTTATCATTACTGTTGACAATGGCATGTCGAGCATCAGTGGTGTTGCTGCAGCGAATGCATTGGGTATTCAAGTGCTGATTACCGATCATCATCTTGCTGGATCAGAGTTACCTGCGGCGGTGGCAATTGTGAATCCAAATGCGCCGGGTAATCCATTTCCCAGCAAAGCATTGGCTGGGGTCGGTGTGGCATTTTATGTGATGGCGGCATTGACTCGTGCCATGCAACAGCGAGGATTGATTACTGAGCAACAAGCGCCTGTCGCTGCATTGCTCGATCTGGTCGCCCTAGGTACGGTCGCAGATGTGGTGCCCTTGGATCGAAACAATCGCATTCTGGTTGCGCAAGGATTACGGCGCATTCGTGCAGGTCGTTGCGTGCCAGGTATTCGTGCGCTGTTGGCGGCGGCCAACAAGCGCATCGAAACTTGCATCGCATCCGATCTCGGATTTCAAGTTGGCCCACGATTGAATGCAGCAGGTCGACTCGATGACATGCGCTTGGGTATTCAATGTCTGTTGACTGACAATCAAGATGAAGCGCGTCTTGACGCGATGCGTTTGACACAGCTTAATCTTGATCGTCGCGACATAGAACAACAAATGCAGGCGGAAGCACTGATGGTACTCAACGATATGCAGTTGAACGATGAGTCGTTGCCACTTGGATTATGTTTGTACGATGAAACCTGGCATCAAGGTGTAGTGGGACTGGTTGCATCGCGTATCAAGGATCGGGTGCACCGTCCGGTGATTGCACTAGCGCGCGCTGATGGTGACATCTTGAAGGGTTCTGCGCGTTCAATACCTGGCGTACATATTCGCGACGTGCTGGATGCAATGGCAGCACGCCATCCACAACTGATCGAAAAATTTGGTGGTCATGCGATGGCTGCGGGCTTGTCTATTCGTAGCAATATGTTGGAAACATTTAAAGCGGCATTCGATGCAGAAGTGCAACGTTGGATGACACATGATGAAGCGATCGGCATGGTTTACAGTGATGGTGAGTTATCAACTGCAGAGTTCACGCTGACGATGGCAAAAGTATTACGTCAGGCTGGACCTTGGGGACAGAATTTCACCGAGCCCATATTTGACGGCACGTTTCATGTTGCAGAATCCCGCATACTGAGCGACCGTCATCTAAAATTAAAACTGCACATTGGTGATGCAACTTGCGAAGCATTGGCGTTTCGCTACTTTGATCATGACGATGCTGAGCCCATCAATGTCAGCGAGCAAGTTCATATTGCTTATCGATTAGATATTAATGAGTATCAGGGCGTCGAGAAAATGCAATTAATTATTGAGCACTTGGAGAATGTCACTGCTTAACAGCGGCTGTGATGAGTCATCTGATCAGTGGCTCTTGAAAGAAAAGATTGTGTTTATTGGAAGATGCTGGATCTTAAAGCGCTAAGGTTCTTAAAATCCCTTCACTGATTCTGCATCCTTTAATCTGAATGCGAGCGTTGAAAGTTGGTAACCGTCCATTAAGCTTTCAATTCCTTATTCCACTGCAACGTCCAGTTGGGCTTCCTCATCGACATTAGACTTGTGCGTAATTGAAAAGGTCATTGAACGGTTACATTCATTGGAGGTCGAGGTATTGTAAGTGGGTTAGTTTGGCTCTGGCTTGTATACGTCCAGGACTGGATGTCCTGATTTGCGAAGAAGTATCCTGTAGATGCTGTGAAACCGACATATGCAGTGTTGCCTGCCACGGTAGCAGGAATATCGATCGTCCAGCTATGTGAAAATGATGTGTTCGTGATCGAATCTGTGACCGTCATCGCAAGCGATGTGCCGTCATAACTCAATGTCACCTTCAGCGGGTGCTCGCTGTGCAAATTCACTCCCGAAGACGTCATGTCGATGGATGAACCGATCGGATTCGCACCGTTTGTATAAAGGCCGGTCAGATTTCCCGAACCGCTATGTAAATCAAATATCACGGCTAGACTGGTATTGAGTCCAGCGACCTGGCCGCCAGTGCTGTCCGTAGTGCCAGAGTATCCAAGTCCGTCCGCGTTATTTCCCATGGCATACGGGCCGCCACTAACATAAAGACTTGATGTGTCGGTGGAGGCGGGATTCATGTTCTGAATACAGAATGTCATGCCATGTCCGGTCGCCGAGGTGAATAGCACCGTGTAATGCGTCGTGAAGCTAGTCACGTTGACCGGAGCTGCGTACCACGCGGCGCCTACCTCCTGGCCCGGACTATTAGAATCCGTCAATCGGATCGCTGTGCCGTTCATACGAGTAGAGCCTACAGCAGTAATCAGGGACGAAGTGTTCGAGAATCCATTCGGGAAGTTGATGAGAGGTGTACCGGACGCAGCAATCTGATAATTCGACATTGCAACCTGGCTATCTGTATGACCCGATTCAACCGCAACCGCTTGCAACACCTGGCTCGAGTTAATAGTGATTGGATTTGCGTACTTGCTTGATGACGTTGTGGGTTGCTGACCATTCGTCGTGTAATAGACTGTTGCGCCCGATTGAGCGCTGATGGTTACAGTTTGTGCAGAGGGATATGATCCAGCGGCAACACTGAAGGTGGGAGTGCTCAGTTGCGGATTGATTCCCGTAGCAAAGGTCCATGACATCACTCTATTCACGACAGCCGGAATCTCACCCGAGGTGAAGCCGATGTAAGCCATGTTACCTCCCACGATGGCCGGAATATTTACAGGCCAACTCGTCCTGAATTGAGCATTGGTCACCGTATCGAGTAAAGTCATGGTCAGGACACTGCCGTCATAGACAATGGTGGCCGCCATAAGATGACCGATATTCAGATTTATTCCGGAGGGATTCAGGTCAACCTCTGGGAACAGCGCAGCCGACGGTCCGCCATCAATAAAAAGACCTGTACCATTCGGAGAACCTCCGGGCGGATAGGTGACTTCATGACCGCTATTGGAGCCAATGTCGAATTTAATCGCGATGCTCTTGCCAATGCCATGTTGACCGAAAGGAACATAAGCGCCGTAGCCATCAACGTTGGCATCTGTACCCGCATAGATCCCCGAATGAATGCCGTATTGATCGGTTGGATTAGTTGTAGGGTCGCTATTTTGAATACAAAAAGTCATGCCTACAATGCTCGGAATAATGCCTGTGTTGGCAATCTGAAAAGTGAAGCTTGTTGTGAAGGATGTGATGTTTTGCTGGACCTTGTACCAAACCGCTCCAGCCTCATGCTCACCAACTGTTCCATTAGTGACCTGCATCGTTGATCCGCTGAACGAAGCGGCGTCGGTAACTGTTTGAAACGCATCTGCTGCGTTCGAGAACCCGCTAGGATAATTGAAAACTATATTCGTCCCCGTCGTTGCCGCGGAGACGTACTCACTTGGGAGAAGCAAGACTATCGCAACCAAAGCAGCCAATATCGTCAGTAGTCGCTTGTGGTACATGCTAACCTCAATATAAACGTGAGTTGACAACAAGATCTTTGTTGTAAAGAAATTGCCGACTAATAAACCCGACTAATAAACATATTGCCCTTTAAATACTTGAAGCTTGCTGCCTGCAGATTCGCTTTCGTAGTTCAACGAGAAATTTCACAAACGATAAGATTTCGCACTGTGCCCGACCAGAAATCTGGAATTCCTTTCAAGATTATCCAAGTGTACTTTGTAGGATGTCTAGCGCATATTGACGCAATATACAGACGTGTCCGTGTTGGTATCTTCGAGTGTCACATCAGATCCAGACTTCACACGTGCGAGGATAGGTATTACTTAGCATCAGCATGTTGATTAATTTCCACCGTTACATGCACCAATTCTTCATGTACCGATAAAAGTTTGCGTACTTCATCGGGTGTAGTGGCCGCGGGAGCGGCAACACTTAGTACGCAGGCGTACTTACCTTTGCCAACACGCCATACGTGCAAATCCTGAATATTCGCCGGTATGTCAGCGCCATTGATCACTTCGCGAATCTCCGCAACCACCGGCGCATCCATTTCGGCGTCCAGTAATACTTTTGCTGTATCACGTAGCAAGGATATACACCATGATATGACCAGCGCGGTGCCCACCAAACCCATGACTGGGTCAAGCCATGTCGCTCCAAAATACTTTCCTGCACTCAATGCAATAATGGCAAGCACCGAAGTTGCCGCGTCCGCCGCAACATGAATATAAGCAGAGCGCAAATTTAAATCGTGATGATGTGTGTGTTCGTGTTGATGACCATCCTTATCGTGTTGCAAGTTTTCGTGCGAGTGACTATGTCCATGATGCTGCGCGCCTGCAAGCATCCACGCAGAAACCAAGTTGACGATCAATCCCAATGCTGCGATTGCAATGGCTTGGTTGTACGCTATCGCTGCAGGATGAACCAGGCGCGTAATCGACTCGACAATCATATAAATAGCAACGCCGACCAACACGATGGCACTGGTGTAGCCACCAAGTACTTCGATTTTCCAGGTGCCGAACGCAAAGCGTTCATCATTAACGAGTTTGCGCGAAAAACTGTATGCCGCTGCTGATAATCCTAATGCAATGGCATGCGAACTCATATGCCAACCATCGGCGAGCAATGCCATGGAGCTATACATCCAACCCGCAAACAATTCGATCACCATCATCGCCAATGTTAACCACATCACCCAGAGCGTGCGTTGTTCCGCTAGTGGATTGCTGTCGTTGAACGCATGACTGTGCAATTTATTCTGGATGTTAGTAGGGTGATCTGTAGTCATGAGTGAATGTCCGGCGCAATACCTATTGCAATGTAATTACAACTTTGCATTTAGATTCGTTAATTAATTTAGCCCGCAATATCGTAGCGGTTAATTTACAATGATAAATTATAACTGAACCCATCACTCGCGAATTGCCATTCGATGATTTCCACTCGCTTAGAATCCTTTGTATTTATTCGCAATCACGCCACACGCTGGGACTTAGTGGCCGTGGTAGTGGTAATTGGTTTGATGGCGTTTGCCATTGATGCCAGCCGCGGATTATTCGCACCGTTGACGCAATTGGACATGGTGCCGCTGTCACTTGATATTGTGAATTTGCCGTTTTATGCAGCACGTACAACTTTACGTATGTTCGCGGCATTGGGCGTATCACTGTTATTTACCTTTACTTATGCAACGTGGGCCGCAAAGAGCCCACGCGCCGAAAAATTATTAGTACCCATTTTGGATATTTTGCAGTCCGTTCCCATTCTTGGATTTCTATCCATCACAGTTGTGTTCTTTATGTCGTTGGTGCCTGGGCGAGTATTGGGTGCAGAATTTGCGGCAATTTTTGTGATTTTCACGAGCCAAGCATGGAATATGGCATTTAGTTTTTATCAGTCTCTACGTACGGTTCCGACGGAATTATCGGAAGCCGCTGAATCGTTCCAACTATCGCCATGGATGCGTTTCTGGCAACTGGAAGTTCCGTTTGCCATGCCCGCATTAATCTGGAACATGATGATGTCCATGTCTGGAGGTTGGTTCTTTGTAGTTTTCTCCGAATCATTCAATGTGAGAAATCATGTGGTGTCATTGCCAGGCATTGGTTCTTACATCGCGTTGGCAATCGAACAACGCAACCTGGGTGCCATAGGTTGGGCGATTGCAACCATGACATTGGTTATTCTTGTTTACGATCAACTGATCTTTCGTCCATTAGTAGCGTGGGCAGATCGCTTTCGCATTGAGCAGGAGCCTGGCGCGCAAATTCCGCGTTCCTGGGCTTTGAACATGATGCAACACTCGCAACTGGTCCGTATGTTTCGATTCATGTTTCGTTCTATGGTGCGCTTTACGACAAGACGCTTGCCGATTAAACAATTATCGACACCATTGATCAAAGCAACGCCACGTCAGGATAAGGCGTGGTTACTCGCACTGAGTGCGTTGGTATTGTTGGCAGTGTGGCATGTCATTCATGTGTTGATCGTGAAAACGTCTCTACATGAAGCCTTGATAGTCGCGGGTCTCGCATCGATCACCATGTTGCGTGTCATGGTGTTGATCGCATTGGCGAGTTTGATCTGGGTGCCAATAGGAATTTGGGTTGGATTACGTCCGCGCGCCACGGCTATTGTTCAACCTATCGCGCAGTTTCTCGCAGCCTTTCCATCCAACTTGTTGTTTCCGGTGGTGGTCTATTGTGTGGTGCGTTGGCACCTGCATCCCGATATTTGGCTCAGTCCGCTGATGATTTTGGGCACGCAGTGGTACATCCTCTTTAACGTCATCGCTGGCGCTTCTGCACTACCTAATGAATTACGTGATTCAGCACAAAACTTGGGCGTGAAAGGTTGGTTGTGGTGGCGGCGTGTTGCATTGCCAGCCGTGTTTCCTTTCTATGTGACTGGCGCCATCACTGCCTCTGGTGGCTCATGGAATGCTTCAATCGCCGCAGAGATTGCCAGTTGGGGTGACACCCAAGTGCAGGCACATGGCATTGGCGCATACATTGCTCAAGCAAGTGCGGCAAGTGACTTTCATAACATCATTCTCGGTATTGCAATGTTGAGTGGGTTTGTGTTGATCATCAATCGCGCATTCTGGCGACCTTTATATTATTTTGCAGAGCGCAAGTTTCGAGTCACTTGATCGTGAACAATAGTTGAATGGTATGAATACATCGAATGTCGATCTGCTGCATGTCAACGCGGTACGCAAAGCTTTTCCCAAACCGGATGGCGGTGAATTGTTGGTACTCGACAATGTTAACTTACAACTGAATGAAGGGCAGATAGTAGGTTTGCTTGGGCGTTCAGGTTCGGGTAAGTCCACGCTGCTGCGATTAATTGCAGGGTTGTCACAGCCAACATCTGGCGAATTGCATTATCTAGGCAAGCCCATTACTTGTCCCGGTCCGGGCATCGCCATGGTGTTTCAAAGTTTTGCGCTATTCCCATGGTTGACTGTATTTGAAAATGTGGCGCTAGGCCTTGAAGCGCAGGGTATGCCGAAAGCGGATATCAGAAAGCGTTCATTGGCAGCGATTGATTTAATCGGCCTTGATGGATTTGAATCTGCCTATCCGCGTGAATTGTCTGGCGGCATGCGTCAACGGGTAGGCTTTGCACGTGCGTTAGTGGTTCATCCAGATATATTGCTGATGGATGAACCGTTCTCGGCACTGGATGTGTTAACTGCAGAAACGCTGCGTACTGATTTTCTGGACCTATGGTCAGAAGGACAAATGCCAATCAAAGGCGTGATACTCGTCACTCACAACATTGAAGAAGCAGTATTGATGTGTGATCGTATTCTGGTGTTCGGTAGCAATCCGGGACGTATCCTCAGTGAGATCGGCGTTACGTTGACACAACCACGCAATCGACTTGATCCTAACTTTCGTGAACTGGTGGAACGCATCTATGTAGAGATGACTGCCAAACGCATGGATACGACGGTCAACAATCGTACCGAACATTTTCCAGGAGTGGGTATTGGGTCGGTGTTGCCGCGTGTGTCCTCGAATTCGTTGTCAGGCATGATTGAAGCCGTGGCCGCCGCGCCTTTCAATGGCGCTGCTGATTTGCCAAAGATGGGTTCCGATTTGCAAATGGAAATTGATGAATTATTTCCCGTGGCAGAAACCCTGCAAATGATGCGTTTCGCCGAGGTGGAAGGTGGTGATATTAAACTTACGGAAGCGGGCATGGCGTTCGCCACCGCAGCGCCCAATGAACGCAAACAAATTTTTTCAAGACATTTACTTAATTACGTGCCGTTGGCAATGCATGTACGTCGTGTGCTGGACGAACGTGCCTCACACAAAGCGCGCAAGAGCCGCTTCATCGATGAACTGGAAGATTTTATGAATGAAGACGCTGCAGAACAAAGTTTGCGCGCGATCATTAGTCTTGGGCGTTATGCAGAAGTGTTTGCCTATGACGATGAGACAGCAACGTTCAGTCTGGATAATCCGAGTTAACAATCAACAGACGATATGCCATGAGACTGATTTTAATCGTACAGAGTCTTGTCTGAGGTTACATTTTTTTGGCAATGTATTGTTGGTAGTCATCATCTAATTTCCGGCCATGTGACCGTACCTCATCCCAAGAAAGATTTGGGGAAGGGACCGGTTCATAAGATCAAGAAGTATGCTCAATTGAAATGAGGTAGTTATGAAATTTGCATTAGCGCAGGTGATGTGATGGAAGAGGGTTTCGATAATGTACGCGAGGCGATTGAAGTACATTGCGAAATGCTTGCACACCATTAAGCACTGCACGTACACGTACGGCCCTCACACGCTAACAGCATAAATATTCCAAGTATACTTACTGAACAAGTCTCAAAGTTAAAAGCATAGTTTCACAATCATAGGTTCGATCCAGTGATTTCGTAGCCGAATTCCCACAATGATATCCTGCAGAGCATTATGGATATTCAGCGCAAGTTCAAGGGGTCATACGCCGTGCAATAGACCTGCATCAATCAGACGGGCCATTTCTTCCTTCGTCTGGGCATATTTCTTATTTTTTGACGACGGAAGAGAAAACACTCCCGCCGTTACATTGAAGGTCTGAAGTCGCTTCATTCTCATCCACCAATAACTGGTTACCGGTAGATCAATTTGCTTCCACCGCTCAGTCGCTTTCCATTCCAGGAGTATCGGCACGTGGTGTTCGTGATTCCATCTGAGCTTCGCAAGTGGAAGCCCAACCACCTCCACTTCTGCGCCGTAGAATTCCGAGAAATCCAGCATGCACTCGACACCTTCGGAAGCTGCTGCCGACCAGTCCTGACAAAGGCACTCACGCTCCGCATCTTGAAAGTTAGCCGGCTTGACCCATAGTCCACGTGACCTTGATGCACCTCTTACGATAACGTTTTTGAGGACCGACTGCGTATTGATCGTCATCAGGTCAGGGGACGCAATGCTATCGAATACAACGCTTTCGAGTTCAACGCCAGGCGCAACACGAAACTCTCCGGCCACCGAACAATCAGAAAAAAAGCATTTCGCGAGGCGAACTATCGACTCTGGCGGGCAGCCCGGACCAATCAGCAGGCGCTCGAGCTGCAGATTCACAAATTCTTCGTTCTCTCACCGTGAAATCACGGATACCCTAGGGCCTTTGCGCCCGTGGCGCCGTCGTAGTGACATACTTTTCGGATGACTAACTGATCTGGAATCCCGAGGAACCTGTTGGTGCGCCTGCGAAGAGCAGTCGGGGTCAGGTGTGGTCGGGGCGTTTTGGTTTGCGCTGGACCGGGTCGTAGAAAAACTGCTCCTCGGCAATCCTCTCGCCCTCCCATCTCTGATAGGCTAGCTCTTCCATTTCCATATAGCTTCCATCCGGATAGTCGAAGCGAAATATCCACCGGATGACCATATAGTCGCCATTGACGAAGACCGGATGAATACATCTGGATTCGACCCGTGACACTCTGCTCAAAACCTGGCGTTCCCGGGCCACCAATGCGGCTCGCCCGACGCGCGGTTCATCATGATTTTCCCGCATCGACGCGTTTTCCGTATAAAACTCCAATATCGCGTCGTCATGTTTGTTTTCCTCTACCCGGGCAATAAACTTTTCAATGGTTGCTGAGCTAGGCATTGCATGACCTCTCTGCCGCAGAAAGGCGGCACTTCCAATCAACACCCTCGGAACTTTACGTCACACACAACGGCAGGGATTTTAGTCCCTTAGTTTCCCACTCTGATCTCACATGTCAAATGTAGCCAACGGCGAATGCCGTTGACTTGAGAACTATGAAAGGTATCCGTGGATCGCAGCGAGTAAATTTACCATGTTTGTATGAATAAAAAAATGAGATCCAGGAAATCCGTGTGCATCAAACGCGCCACGATCGTCGATTCGAGAGTAGCCTTTGCCTGCAACGATATAGATGAGCGTCTCATAGTTATGCCGATGCAGACGCGTCTGCTCGCGCGTCGTCAGCCGACCGATGGTCATGCTGATGGTCACGCTCGGTAGATCAACAATGTGCACCTTGTGCCGCCGCTCCCCGGAAAAGCGCTGGGCGCCGCGACGTTCCGCTCATGATGGAGCGGTGACTCAGGCGTTCGGGTATATTTGCCGTCAAACGCGAGGGCACTTGCCAGAAATCCGCGGACGAATATCGGCCTGCCACTCCATCCGCTCGCGCCCCCCTCGCTTTTCAGATCGCCGGCGCGGGTTCCGTCATTTTGCGCCTGCTGGCGCTGCGCACGCACATGATTCAGCACCGCGTCGAGTACATTGATACGCCGCTGTCTTACGTTTGATCCTACGTCGACGGCGCGTTGCCGTGCGGACGTATCGTTTGAAGTCAGACGCTCCAGGATCTCCAACATAATAAGAGCATGGTCTTCATCTTCGTTGACGTGGAGCACGAAAAAATCTTTCGCATCGTCACTGAATCCCAACGCATCTAGTGCCGCGATCACCGGCACGATCGCCTCCGCCCCCCAGACAGAGTGCTGCCAGCCCCTCGATTGATTCGTCCGAGTTGCAGTAGTCCGTCATCGACTTGACGAGCGAGCGAGTCTCTTCAAAGGGACCCAGGTCATCCGGCGCTGCGCCTACAGCTGCAAGCGAGCGCTGATACAGCTCAGCGTGGGTGACATGGTCCTGGCGGTCAAACCCCATCTCTTCGACCAGATTCGCCATCAACCTGCGCGCGTCCTCGTAATGGCTGAGTTTGTTGATAAGAGCGCAATTACTCGTGTACCACCCGGGTACAGGCCGCCCAGAGCATAAAGAGCTTTCAAGCTATCGGTTATTGTCACTTGACTACCTAATATTGCTTCGCCCATTTAGTGCCAAAATCAGAAGGAAATTAAATCGTAGGTTACCACCGCGCTAACACCTGGGCGACTCGCATGAGAAAGAATCGAGCTAGTGTCCTACGACCGGTTTTGTCTATTCACGTCAGGAGTAGCCTGCGGAATAATAAATGTTTACCTAGGACTCTTTTGATCGTCCGGTTCAGATTCTTGCTCACTGCTCGATTTGCGTGATGGCTGCGTACCTTTCATGGCATCAAAAAATTGATCTTGCATGCTGCGCCAAAACTCCATGTTCTTTTGTGTAAGTGATGCAAGTGCAGTAAATGGATCAGTGATGCCAGTTTCATTCATGCGTTCGCGCATTTGCTGTTGTTGATTG